>CAYXLY010000076.1:2429-13156 GCA_964466005.1 uncultured Spirochaetaceae bacterium
AGGGGGCCGGGCGGGCGGACAGCCGGAAGGTGAAGGCCGGCGGTCGCGTCCGGAAGGGAATGCGAAGGGCGCTTCTCCGGAAGACGTCTGCCATCCCGGGGGAGAACGTTCCCGCGGAAAGTCGGAGGGACGCTGCAAGCCGCCGGCAGGCGATCGTACAGAGGCCGGAGAGGACGATGGGTTCGAGCTCGCGCGGGATCGGGCGTCTGCCACGGCGCGGTCCTTGCAACCCTGCTTTCCATCAGCAGGAGGGGCAGCCGGAGTCCGACCGTCGAGACCGGACTCGGGGAGGTTGCATGAGCCCGTCCATCGGTACCTTCAATGTCTGGGGACTGCCCGAGCCCTTCACGGAGGACCTCTCCGCGCGGATGAGCGCTCTCGCCGCGCGTCTCCTCGGTCTGGACCTCGACGTCCTGCTGATCCAGGAGGCCTGGACCGACGAGGTGCGGGCGACGCTTCGGGAAGGAGGACTGCGAGCGGGCTTCGAGGTCGCCGAGGCGGCGGAGGCCCCGGGCGGCGGTCTGATGGTGCTCTCCCGGAGACCGATCCGGTCGAGTCGCTTCGAGCGTTTCGGATTCCGCGGGGATCCGGAGCGCATCACGAAGGGCGAGTTCTTCGGGGGCAAGGGCTTCCAGACCGTGACCGTCGACGAAGAGGACGGGGGTCGGCTCTCCATCGTCAACACCCATCTGCATGCCCGCTATCGACGCGCTCGTCCGCGTCTGAACAGCGCCGTTCGGACCGCGCAGCTGCTCCAGCTAGTGGGGGCGGTCGATCGCCTCGAGGGCGCCGCGATCCTCGGCGGCGACTTCAACTGCACGCCGGGCGATCCGGAGTATCGCATCTTCGTGGAGCTGACCGGGGCGAGAGAGGTGGGGTCGCCGGCTGGATCCCATCCGACGATCTCGCGCGCCAACTACTACAAGCGAGGTCGAGAGGATCCGGACAAGCGGGTCGACCATCTCTTCGTGCGGGCCGCCGGTCGGGGCTGGGAGGCGAGCGAGCAGCGTCTACTCTTCGCGGAGCCCGTACGCATCCGGGGGGGCGCGCGCTCTCTCTCCGACCATTTCGGCTTCCGGGCCCGGATCCGGATCGACCGGCTCGCGCCGGAGCTCGCCGCTCGCGAAGCCCTGCAGACAGCGCGCCCGAGCCCCGAGACCCTGGATCTCGCGCGGCGTCTGCTCGGCGAGGGGCGGGCCGAGGTGAATCGCCGAGAGCGGAAGCATTTCTGGCATGCCGGTGCATGGGTGGGGACGGCCGCGCTGGCGGCGGGCCTGCGCCGCCGCTCCCCGATCGACCGACGGCGCTTCCTGCGTGGAACGGCCGGCCTGATCGCCGGCCTCTCACTGGCGCCGGCATTCGGCTACACGACGCTTGCTCGCCTCGACTCGGACTACAAACGCGAGGCCTTCGACCAGGCCCAGGCGGTGCTCTCGGATCTCCATTCCGCGTCCGATCGCTCCGCCTGACCTCGTCCCGCTCCCTGTTTGCGTCCCATCACGCCCCCTGTCCCCCGCCCTTGGACGACGGTCGCAATCCATCGCCGGATGGTATTTTAGTGCGGTGCGGACGGATCCAGACATGCATCGACGGGAAGACGTCAGTCAGCCGGCGCTCGAGGCGGAGCGTTCACGCAGTGGGCGGAGCCCGAGGGTGTGGCTCGTGGTCGGGGAGAAGCCCGGCGACAACGCGCAGATCGTGAACCTGGCTCGCGCCGTCGGCTGGGACTTCGAGGAGAAGAAGGTCTTCGTGAAGCCCGAGTGGGTGGAGGCCAAGCCCCGGGTGCGTCCCTCCCTCGACCATGTCGACCTCGGACGCTCCGACAGCCTCGAGCCCCCCTGGCCCGACCTGGTCATCACGGCCGGTCGGCGGCTCTCCTCCGTCGGTCTGTGGATCAAGCAGGCGTCGCAGGGGCGCACGAGGCTCGTGCTCATCGGGAAGCCTCGCCGGATGCTCGACGCGTTCGACCTGATCGTCGTCGCCGCTCATTATGTCCTGCCGGAGGGGCCGAACGTGGCGCGGCACGATCTGCCGCTGATGCATGCCGACGCCCGACGTCTGGAGCAGGCAGCCGCGCAGTGGCGGGAGCATTTCGCGGGCTGCGCGCGGCCCCTGACCGCGCTCTTCGTGGGCGGGCCGACCGGGGGGCTGTGCTTCGACCTCGAGCGGGCGCGCGATCTCTTCCAGAGGACGCTCGCCGGCGTGCGCGCCTGCGGAGGTTCGCTCTACGTGTCGACGAGTCGTCGCACGCCGCCCGCCGTGGCCGAGATGCTGGAGCGCGAGTGTCCCGACGACGTGGCGCTCTATCTCTTCGATGCCGAGGCGGGCGCCGGTGAGAATCCCTATCACGCGTTGCTGGCGCTGGCCGATCATTTCGTCGTGACGACCGACAGTGTCTCGATGATGGTCGAGGTCGCCCGGCTCGGGCGCTCGCTCTCGCTCTATCCGCTCGACTCCGAGATCGGCCGCTTCGAGCGGGTTCTGGAGGCGGGAGGGATCGTGAAGCCTCTCTCGGCGCGGCACGATCCGATCCCGGCCGGCGGACTTCGCGCCCGGATGATGTATCGCCTCGGGCGACCTCAGCACGCGCGCGACCTGTCCGCGATTCCCCGTCGTCTGGTCGAGAAGGGGCTCGCGGTCTGGCTCGGCGATCCCCCGCACGAAGGTCGACCTTATGCCGATGACGAGCTCGAGAGGATCGCCCGGCGGATCCGCGCGCTCGTCCCGACCGGGACGAGGGAGTCCGCGGTCCTCGGAGATCCGGCCCCCGACTCGGGGAGGGCCTCGCGACTCGGGGGGACGGCAGGCTCCTCGAAGAGCGTGTGATAGCTTCTGCCGGACGCCGCCTTCCTCGGCGAGCGGGGCGGCTTCGATCGACGGCCCGACGGCCCGACGGCCCGACGGCCCGACGGCCCGACGGCCCGACGGCGCGACGCTGGATGGACGGGCGGCGGGGGCGACGGCCGGCGCGAGATGAAGAGGCCGCGACACGGCGAGGTCGAACGGAGGAAGGGCCCATGGTCGAGGAATCGAAGGTGGACAACACGAGGCCGACGGTCTTCATCCATACGAACGATCGGCAGATGCTGGGCGCGATCGTGTCGCGCTACTCGATGAAGCGCAACTCGGCGAGCCCGCAGGATTTCGACGTCCATCTGATCGTCCGCAACGACTTCCCCTGGTTCGACGAGTACGAGGGGCGCGAGTATCTCCGCGACGGAGCGAGCCGGGTCTGGCGGAACGACGACCTGCAATCCTTCACCCCGCTGCGCTTCATGCCGCCGGAGCTGATGGACTACCAGGGTCGCGCCGTCGTGACGGATCCCGACGTCTTCGCCGTGGGCGACGTCATGGAGCTCCTCTCCCGCGACATGCAGGGCAAGGCGATCTGCTGTCGGCCTCGCTCGGGCGCGAAGAAGCTCGAAGGCGTGCTCGCGACCAGCGTGATGCTCCTCGACTGCGCGCAGCTCACCCACTGGAACGTCCGGGAGCAGTTCGACCAGCTCTTCCGGCGCACGCTCGACTATGCCGATTGGATCGGCCTGAAGAACGAGGATCGCAGCCGGATCGGCCTCTTCGAGAACGAGTGGAACGACTTCGACCGGCTCACCGAGAAGACCCGGCTGATCCACAACACGAAGCGCAAGACCCAGCCCTGGAAGGCCGGCCTGCCCGCGGACTACATCCCCGCGGAGAAGTACCGGATCTTCCCGCCCATCCGATGGGTGCTCCGTGCGAGGCGCAGGCTCTTCGGCGACTACGCATTCGTGCCCGACTACCAGCCCCATCCCGATCCGCGACAGGAGGCGTTCTTCTTCGGCCTGCTGCGCGAGTGCGTCGAGAAGGGCCTCGTCAGCGAGGCGTTCATCCGGGAGGAGATGTCTCGCAATCACGTCCGGCACGACGCGTTCGAGGTGCTCGATCGGACACCGCCGCTGGCGGCGTAGCGGTCGTCTCCGTGGCGCCTCTTGCGGAGGTGCCGTCTCTCTTCGAGGTGCCGCCGCTTTCCGAGGTGCCGCCTCTTGCCGAGGTGCCGCCGCTCTCCGGGGCGAAGGGCTCGAGCAGGGCGCGAACGCGCGCGACCGCTCTCGCCATGTCCTGGAGGGGCGGAGGCTCGGCCCGGGGGTGGCCGTCCCCGAGCCAGACGGCCCGGTGGCTCTCGACCAGTCCTTGCTGGACGATACGAATGTCGCGCGTGAGGCGCTGGGGACCGAGGCGCATCGTCAGTCTGTAGACATGGGCCTTCAGATGCCAACGGCTCAGCTTGAACTCCGAGCCCGCGTCTTCCTCGGCCAGTCCGTCGAGCCAGGGATTCTTCTTCATCGAGGTGCGGCCCTCTCCCGTGTCGTAGAGGTAGACGGGCCGACCCGTCGCGCAGGCCTCGGTCATCATGGAGACGCTGTCGGCCGTCACGATCACGCGATCCGCGAGTCCCAGGAAGGCGAAGAACGGGTTGTCCGGGTCGTCCTTCCGCCAGCGATAGAGGAGGCTGGGAGACCCGATCCCCTCGAAGAGCGCGCTCGTGGTCTCCTCCAGCGTCCGCGCGCTCGTCGTCACGAGCAGGGAGCCGCCGAGCTCCCGGGCGAGCGCGTCCGCCTGCTCGGCCAGGCGCGCGCCCGAGGCGCGATCGAAGGGGTAGGGGCCGGAGTTGCCGCCAGCCAGCACGGCGATCCGTGGCCGGGGAAGATGCGCGACCCGCTCGCGCCAGGTGTCGGCGGCGCTCTGTAGCCGTTCCGGGGTGATGCGGTGGAGCGGGGTCTCGTTATGCACGACGTTGGGCACGTCCGGAAGTCGATACTGGGGGGTCGTGACGACGAGATCCCAGCTCTCGATCGCCGCCCAGGGACGTCCGACATGGACCAGACGCACGGGCCGGTCGGGTCGATCGGCCCGGGCGCGTCGCTGGATGTAGCGGGCGATCGGCTCGTTCTTCCGGCCTGCCGAGATCACCACGTCGGGCCAGGGCGGCTCGAGCGCGCTCGACTCCGCGCGGACGACGCCGAGCAGATGGGCGCCGAAGGGCAGGTTCACGAGCTTCTCGTAGCCGCGATAGACGAAATGCTTCTGCTCGAGGCGCCAGCCGAGCGCCTCGCCGAGGCCCAGCACCTGCGAGTTGTCGCCCGCGCGGTTGCCCATCAGGAGCCAGACGAGCGGCGTCTCGCGCTCCGGCTGCGGTCGATCGGCCAAGGCTGTTCCCGCCAACTGCTCCCCCAGGCTCCGGCCTGCGCCGCCGTGCCCCGTTCTCACACGAATCTACCGCCTTTCGGCGCTTTCCGGGACGGGAGACTAGCCTGCACGACTCAGATGGCGCCGCAAGCGCAGGCCCATTCCGACGGCGGCGATGCCGAAGAGGATCGAGGGCCCCCAGCCTGCCAGCCAGGGACTGAGGGTTCCGCCATGACCCATCGAGCCGGCGAAGCTGGTCGCCAGGGCATGGGTGACGGCGATGATGGCGCTGGCGACCAGGGTATGGACCGGGCGCGGGAACGGAGGTCCCGTGGCGGCGAAGAAGAGGGCGATGAGCGGCAGCAGCAGGCAGGCGAGCGGCGCGGCGATCTTCATCTGCAGGTCGGTTCGATAGGCGGTCCGGACGACCTCCTCGAGGTCGGGATTCGCCAGGGCCTCGCGCAGATCGTCGGGAGTGAGATGGGACGTATCCATCTCGACCGGAGTCTCCTCGCCGAACTCGACCAGACGGTCCGCGCTCGGCGCCCGCTCGATCTCGTCGCCTTCGAGCTCCACGCGGCGGGGAGAATCGAGCAGCCAGAGTCCGCGGCCGATATGGCTCGCGCCTTCGGCATCGGTTCGTCGCTGCGGCAGACCGTCCTCGCCGAGGTCGTAGAGCGTGACCGTGCGAGCCCGTCCCCGGAGCAGGTCGAGACGCTCCATCTCGTGGATCCGCGAGCCCACGCGGTACCAGACGCGCTCGCGCACCTCCTCCGGCTCCGCCTCGCGGTTCTTGATCTCGGTCCGTTTCAGGTGGGTCGCGCGCTCGCTGGAGCGAGGGACGATCTCGTTGGCGAGCAGATGATCCGCGGGCACCGCCAGCGCACAGAGCAGCCAGACCGGCGCGAGCACGCGAAAGACCGGGATGCCGCAGGCGCGCATGCCGAGCAGCTCCCCGTTCGCGCCGAGCAGGCTGATCGTGAGCGCGACGGCGATGAGCAGCGCCATCGGGACGACCCTCGCCACGAGGACGGGCAATCGCGCGCCGTAGTAGCGAGCGATCTCCGCGGCCGTCGAGCCGTAGCGGTTGAACCATTTCAGGTTGTCGAAGACGTCGATGATGAGATAGGCGAAGACGAGGCCGACGATGCACAGGATCACCATGCGCACGAACTGGGCGCTCACGTAGCGGGGCAGCGCCCAGCGCTTCATGCGCAGGCCCTCGCGAGCCAGTCCCGCTCGCTCGAGCCAGCGCGAGACGCTGCGGACCGAGCCGCGATCCGAGTCCGAGGCCTGACGCCCGGCCCGGAACAGGAGGAGGAGCGCCACGACGAGCAGGACGCCGTTGGGCATCCAGGACACGAGGCCGATCGGCGCGCTCTCGCTGCGCAGCATGCCCTCCGAGAGCTGGTGCAGGGCGTAGTAGGCGACGGTCCCGACCAGTCCCATCACGATGCCCGCCGAGCGGGAGAGGTCCCGTCGGCCGAGCGCGAGGCCCATGGCCAGGAGCCCGAAGGGCAGGGCAGCCGCGCCGAGCGCGATCCGGCCGTGCAGCTCCATCCGAAGCCAGCGCGTCGAGCCCGGCGTGCTCCGGATCCGCTCGATCAGGGAGAGGAAGGGGAGCGTCGACAGCTCGGAGATCGGAACGTCTTCCTGCGCCCGCATCTCCGGCAGCGTCGTCTCCATCCGTTCGAAGCGCAGCAGCGAGGCGCGAGTCGCGCCGTTCGTGAGGACCAGGCCGTCCTCGAGCACGATCCGCCGCGTCTCGTCTTCTCCGTTCGTGACCGTGCCGCGCTGGGAGAAGACCGTCTCCTGCAGGCTCGGCATGTAGAGCAGGACGCCGGCGAGGCGGGCGCCTTCGTCCTCCACGCGGCGAGCCTCGATGCGCCAGCCCCCCAGGCTCGTCGCGATGCCCGGCTGGAGGGCGAGGCCGGGCTTGTCGGTCGCGAGCGCGACCATGCGGTCGCGGACGCTCCGCTGGGCGGCCGGAGAGGCGAAGACGGAGAGGCCGATGGAGATCAGCATGGCGGCGAGCGCGAAATAGAGCCCGGGTCGCGCGAGCTGCCTCGGGGAGAAGCCGCTCGTCTCGAGCGCCAGGAGCTCCCGGTCCGCGGAGAGTCGTCCGAGCCCGACGAGCGTGCCGACGAGCACGGCGAAGGGCAGCGTGCGGGCGAGCGTGGGCACGAGCTGGAGCAAGGCGATCTGCCCGACCTCGCCGGCGCCCAGGCCCCGGTTGACGATCAGGTCGGCGTAGGCGAGCAGGTCGGTCAGCAGCACGACGAGGCCGAAGGCAGCTGTCGCGAAGAGCGAGGGCAGCACCATCTCGGCGATCAGATAGCGGGTCAGCCGCGCGCTCGGTCGAGGACGCGGGGGCCGGCGGGAAGCGGTCTCAGGGGTCACTCGATCCTCTCCGCGCGCGAGTTTCGCCCCGCCGCCGCGTCCTGGCCAGCCGGGGCGCGATGGGGAGGTCGGGAAGGGGCGGAATCGCTACGCCCTCTCCGGCGGAGCGCCCGGCGGGTGTGATAGATTCGCTCGACCGCGGGCCGATCGAACGACCCGAGGGGTAACGCTCCGGCTCGAATTCTCGGCCCGGAGGCGAAGGGCCCGATGGATTCGATCCTCAAGAAGCTGAGCCGCGAGGCGATCGTGGCGCTGCTCTTCTTCCTTCCCGAGGCGCGACGCATCCGGATCGAGCGTTGGCTGCGGGGCCGGGACGAGGCCCGGCGTCTCGCCCGAGCCGACGTGGCGGTCGTCTCCTTCGGCAAGAGCGGCCGGACCTGGCTGCGCGTCATGATGTCGCGCTACTACCAGCTCGTGTTCGGGATTCCGGAGCGGATCCTGCTCGGATTCGACAACTATCACAAGCGCGACGCCGCGATCCCCCGGATCTTCTTCACGCACGACAACTACATCAAGGATTATGCCGGCGACCCCGACTCGAAGTCGTCCTTCTACGGCAAGAAGGTGGTCCTGCTGGTCCGGAACCCGAAGGACATCGCGGTCTCCCAGTACTTCCAGTGGCAGCACCGGATGCGCCCGGCCAAGAAGAAGCTGAACCGCTATCCGCCCCATGGCGCGCAGGTCACGCCCTTCGAGTTCGTGATGGATCCCGATTGCGGCCTGCCGTCGATCATCGCCTACCTGAATCTCTGGGCTCGAGAGGCCGAGCGGATCGAGAGCCTGCTCGTCGTGCGCTACGAGGACATGCGCCGCGATCCGGAGGACGTCTTGCGACGCGTGATGGAGTTCGTGAACGGGAAGGTCGCGAATGCCGAGGCCGTGGCGGGAGCCGTCGAGTACGCCAGCGTCGAGAACATGCGGAAGCTCGAGGAGAAGAGCGTCTTCTGGCTCGCGGGCAGCCGCATGAAGCCGGGCAAGAAGGGCGATCCGAACTCCTACAAGGTGCGCAGGGCCAAGGTCGGCGGCTACCGGGACTATTTCAGCGACTCGGAGGTCGGCCGCATCGACGAGCTCGTCGCGAAGGAGCTCTCGTCTTCCTTCGGATACGACGCAGCCCCCGAAGAGTCCGGGTCTCCTGCTCCGACGTGATCGGGGCCCGCGTGATCGGGCGGAGCCGATCGGGCGTGTCCCGCCGCGGGCGACGGGCGATCGGGCTCGCCGGGCGATGCGTATGAGGATCGGCTGCCTCGCCTGGGGCTCGCTCGTCTGGGATCCGCGGACGCTGCCGGTGGCCGGCCCCTTCCGCCTCGAGGGACCCGATCTGCCGATCGAGTTCTCCCGGGTCTCGCTGGATGGCCGCGTGACCCTGGTCCTGGATCCCGGTGCCCCGAAGGTCCCGACCTATTGCGTGCCGCTGGACGTCGGCGGCCTCGACGAGGCGATCGAGGCCCTGGGAGAGCGGGAGCGGATTCCCGGCGAGGCGAGAGCCCGACACGTGGGCGCGCTGACAGGCAGCGGAGAGGCGCGGGAGCTCCGCGGCGAGACGCCGGAGGAGATCGTCGCGGCGATCGCGGGCTGGCTCGACGCCAGGCCGCTGGATGCGGTCCTGTGGACCGCGCTGCCAACGCGCGGACCCGATGGGGAGGCCGTCCGCCCGAGCTTCGAGCGATTGCTCGCGCATCTCGAGCGTCTGGAGGGAACGGCGCGCGCCCGAGCAGAGGAATATATTCGTCGGACACCCGGGCCCGTGCGGACCCCGCATCGGGCTCGCTTCGAGGCGGCGCTCGCGAGACTCGTGGGGCTCGCGGGAGGCGACCTCGAGGGCCGGCCCGAGGGCGGATCATGAAGACCCCGAGATCGCGCGGCCGGGACACGACAGATCGCAGGCCCGCCCCTCCGGAGGGCGCGGCGGCGGGATCGGACTCGCCGGCGGTCTGGCATTTCGTCACGCCGCAGCTTCCGGTGTCCGACGTGCGGGAGACGCAGGCCTACTACCGGGACGTGCTCGGCTTCCGGATCGCCTGGATCTGGCGCGAGGAGTACGGCGCCGTGTACAACGGTCGCACCGAGATCTTCTTCGCCCGCGCCGACGGTCCCATCCATCCCGCCTCTCAATTCGTCCGGGTGGAGGATGCGGATGCCGTGCTCGCAGCCTATCGCGCGAGGGGCGTGAAGGTCGTCGAAGAGATCCAGTCGCATCCCTGGGGCATGCGGGAGTTCACGATCGAGGACAACAACGGCCATCGCTTCCGCATCGGCCACAGCCAGGGCGGCGTCGAATCGCCCTCCGCAGACGAGGCCCGCTCGCGGGCTCTCGCCGGGGCTCGAGGTCCGAGCGGGAGCCACGAGAGCGAAGGGAGGTCCGGATCGGGCCTTGCAGGGGATGGCGGCGGAGATCGCGACGCGACCCGGGATCCTCTGAACGAACGCTCGCTACGCTGACCGAGCGCAAAGCAGCGAGCAGTCCGCAGACGCGACCGAGCAGGCGAGCTTCCGGCACAGGGCACTCGCTCGGACCCAGGAGGGCCGACGGAGGCGGAATGAGCGACACTCGGTGGCGGCGGCCCGGAGCAGCTCACAGGCACCCGGCAGCAGGAGGCGACCTAGCCATGTCCGAAGGAGTCGATGCCCCGCCCGGCCTGGCCGGCGGATCCGGGGACACGGACGAGGCGGCCTCGACGCACGAGCGGATCCTCGACGTGGCCGAGCGGCTCTTCGCCCGCAAGGGGCTGGCGGGGACGGCCGTCCGCGACATCGCACGCGAGGCGGGACTGACGGCGCCGAGCCTCTACAACCACTTCGAGGGCAAGCAGGCGCTCTACGAGGCGGTGATCGCCCGCGGTGTGCAGCCGCTCTTCGAGCTGCTCGCCGACATCGGTGACGAGGAGCCCGACGATGCCCGGACCGGCGCCACCCTCGACGCCATCATGGACCATCTGGCGGACCACCCCGCCCTGGCGAAGCTGATCCAGCTCGAGGCGCTCACCGGCGGCCCCAGCCTCTCCCAGGCCGTCCACGGCTGGCTGCGGCCGATCGTGTCGCGTGGACTCGTCGCGATGGAGGGTCGGACCGATTCGAGCTGGAGCGAGGACGAGCGCCCGCTGGCCATCGCCGCCTGGATCCACGTGATCCTCGGGCATTTCGCGATGGCGCCCCTGCTC
>CAYXLY010000077.1:0-13133 GCA_964466005.1 uncultured Spirochaetaceae bacterium
TCGAGATGGTGCGGGAGGCCCAGGGCTCCGAGTCCCGCCAGCAGAACCTGGCCGACCGCGTCGCCTTCTGGCTGACCCTCGTCGCGATCACCGTCGGCGTCGTGACCCTCGGCGCCTGGCTCGCCGCGGGCAGCGAGTTCGTCTTCGCGCTCGAACGCATGGTGACCGTCCTGGTGATCACCTGCCCCCACGCGCTGGGTCTCGCCGTGCCACTGGTCATCGCCGTCTCGACCTCTCTCGGAGCGGGTCACGGACTCCTGATCCGGGACCGGGTCGCCTTCGAAGGCTCCCGCCACATCGACACCTTCGTGTTCGACAAGACGGGCACCCTCACGGAAGGACGCTTCGGCGTGAGCGAGATCCGCGCCCTCGGTGACCGCGATCAAGAGGAGATCCTGCGACTCGCGGGCGCCGTCGAGAGGCGCTCCGAGCATCCCATCGGCCGCGGCATCGTGAGCGCCGCCGAGGAGAAGGAGATCGACCTGCCCGACGTCGAGGACTTCGAGAATCTGACGGGTAAGGGGGCCCGCGCCCGACTGGAGGGGCAGGAGCTGGCGGTCGTCAGCCCGGGCGCGCTTCGGGAGCAGGGCATCGAGACGGACGACGACATGGTCCGTCAGCTCACCGAAGGTGGCCGTACCCTCGTCTTCCTGCTCGTCGACGGCGAGCCCGCCGGCGCCTTCGCGCTGGCGGACGTGATCCGGGACGAGTCTCGTGAGGCGATCTCGGGCCTCCGGGAGCAGGGATTCAACCTGATGATGATCACCGGCGACAGCGAGGAGGTGGCGCGATCGGTGGCCGACGAGCTCGGGCTCGACGACTTCTTCGCCGGCATCCTGCCCGACGAGAAGTCGGACAAGATCCGGGAGCTGCGCGAGGAGGGTCAGAAGGTCGCCATGGTCGGAGACGGGGTGAACGACGCGCCCGCTCTCGCGGAGGCCGATCTCGGCGTGGCGATCGGCGCGGGCACCGACGTCGCGGCGGCGACGGCCGATGTCGTGCTCGTCCGCTCCGATCCGCGAGACGTCCGCCGCATCATCCAGCTCGCTCGCCACACCTACTCGAAGACGGTCCAGAACCTCTGGTGGGCCGCCGGATACAACATCATCGCGATTCCCCTGGCCGCCGGCGTCCTCGTGCAGGCGGGCATCGTTCTGAGCCCGGCGATCGGGGCCCTGGTGATGTCGGCCTCGACGATCATCGTGGCCATCAACGCGCGGCTGCTCCGCCTTCCGGACTGAGATCGGCGAAGGGTCCCCGGGCGAGCCAGCCGATCAGGTCTCGCAGCGCGTTGGGCGCGATCTCGTGGCCCATCTCGTACTCCCCCCAGGCCGCCTGGATGCCGAGCTGCTCGAGCCTGGCCCGAGCCTGCCGGGCATTGTCGATGGCGATCATGGGATCCTGGCTGCCGTGGATCAGGAGCGTCGGCAGCGCGCTTCGCGCCTCGCTCTGCGGCAGCCCCT
Source organism: uncultured Spirochaetaceae bacterium (assembly GCA_964466005.1). Classification (GTDB taxonomy): domain Bacteria; phylum Myxococcota_A; class UBA9160; order UBA9160; family UBA4427; genus UBA4427. The sequence goes on from CAYXLY010000077.1 coordinate 1,464, forward strand.
CGACCACGGCATCCGGCAGCCAGGACGAGAGGGCCACCAGCGCCGCGAAGCGCTCGGGCCGCCCGAGCGCCAGGTCGTAGGCCATCACGCCCCCCTGACTGAACCCGAGGATCACGAGCCGCGTCGGATCGATCGGATAGAGCGCCAGGGCGTCCTCGACGAAGGCCTCGAGAACGCCGCGTGCGCCGACGATCGCCGCCGGCTCCACCTCACCTCCGCCTGACAGCGGAAACCAGCCATGGCCCCGCTGACCGGGGGCCACCTCGAGGCTCATCGGTCCCTCGGGACAGACGAAGAGCACCTCGCCGCCGAGGACGTGCGGAGCGATGCCGAGCAGGTCGTGCGCGCTCGCGCCCCAGCCGTGGAGCGCCAGGATCGTCGGAAAGGGTCCCGCTCCGGCGGGGACGTGGGCGGTATGCAGGAGCTCCATGGAATCGCGATCCTCTCTCGAATGGACGTCGGCGCGACCGGACGTGGGCCACGCGGGCCTGCCCTCGAGCCCGGGCCGGGCTGCGCCACTACAGCGGCAAGCAGAGCACATGGCCCCCGCCGGGTCGAAGGCGGTCTTCCCGCCGGGCGCGAGGGCGGCGTGAGGGCAGTGCGCGGGCAGAGAGTAGAGGACGCGAGCGGTCGTGCTATCCATCGGGATTCCCGAGCCCGGGCCGCCGCGATCGCAGCCGGCCCCCTTCGAGCGAGAGTCATGAGCCAGCAACCCAAGAGTCTCTTCCAGAAGGTCTGGGAGGCGCATCGCGTTCGCGATCTGCCCTCCGGCCAGACACAGCTCCTGATCGGCACCCATCTGATCCACGAGGTCACGAGCCCGCAGGCCTTCGCGATGATCCGGGAGCTGGGGCTGCCCGTTCGGTTTCCCCACCGGACCTTCGCCACGGTCGATCACATCATCCCGACCGACGATCAGGTCCGGCCGCTCTCCGACGAGCTCGCCGAGGCGATGATGAGTGAGCTCGAGCGCAACTGTCGGGATCACGGGATCACCTACTTCGGCCCCGAGTCCGGCCATCAGGGGATCGTCCACGTGATCGGTCCGGAGCTGGGCCTCACCCAGCCCGGCATGACGATCGCCTGCGGCGACTCCCACACCTCGACCCACGGCGCCTTCGGCGCCATCGCCTTCGGGATCGGCACCAGCCAGGTCCGCGACCTGCTGGCGACGCAGACGATGGCGATCTCGCCGCTCCGGGTCCGCCGGATCGAGGTCCAGGGCAAGCTCCAGCCCGGCGTCTATGCCAAGGACGTGATCCTGGCGATCATCCGCAAGCTCGGCGTGAACGGAGGCGTCGGCTATGCCTACGAATATGCCGGTCCCGTCCTCGAGGCGATGTCGATGGAGGAGCGGATGACGGTCTGCAACATGTCGATCGAAGGCGGCGCCCGCTGTGGCTACGTCAACCCCGACACCACGACGGTCGAGTACCTGCGCGGCCGACCCTATACGCCCGACGATGCGCATTTCTCCGCCCGGGCGCAGGGATGGCTGTCGATGGCCAGCGATCCCGGCTGCGCCTACGACGACGTCGTCGAGATCGAGGGCGGTGAGATCGAGCCCTCGATCACCTGGGGAATCCATCCCGGCCACAACGTCGGCGTCTCCCAGACGATCCCCACGCCCCACTCGGTCTCCGACGAGGAGCGGGCCGGAGTCGAGGAGGCGCTCGAGTACATGGACCTCGAGCCCGGCGCATCCATCGCGGGCACCCCGATCGACGTCGCCTTCGTCGGCTCCTGCACCAACGGTCGGCTCTCGGATCTCCGCGAGGCGGCGCGCATCGCGAAGACCGGTCACGTGAAGGCGGGCGTGCGGGCGCTCGTCGTCCCCGGCTCGATGCAGGTCCAGAAGGAGGCCGAGGCGGAAGGGCTCCACGAGATCTTCCGGGCCGCCGGCTTCCAGTGGCGGGAGCCCGGCTGCTCGATGTGCCTGGCGATGAACCCCGACAAGCTGCGGGGACGCGAGGTCTGCGCCTCCTCGAGCAACCGCAACTTCAAGGGCCGGCAGGGGTCGCCCTCCGGCCGGACGCTCCTGATGTCGCCCGCCATGGTGGCCGCGGCGGCGCTCGCAGGCGAGGTCGTCGACGTCCGCAAGATCGGCTGAGCCGGCCTCTCGCATCGGCCTCGCGGGCCACGCAGCCCACGACGAGCGCGGCTCCGGCCCGACCGGGGGCGGCGGTCGGGGGATCGGGGTCGAGCGGTTCGGGAATGGGTCCAGAGAGAACGAGTCACACGATGAACGACGAAGAAGGAAGGACGGGGCGATGAGTCAGCAGGGGGCGGAGGACGTCCTGGTCCGGATCGAGGCCGTGGAGGGCACCGGCTGTGTCGTGCGCGGAGAAGACATCGACACCGATCGCATCATCCCGGCGCGCTTCATGAAGGTCGTCACCTTCGACGACATGGGGCGCCACGCCTTCGAAGACGCCCGCAAGGCGGCCAAGGGCAAGCATCCGCTCGACGACGAGCGCTATTCGGGCGCCTCGATCCTGATCGTCGGTCACAACTTCGGCTGCGGCTCGTCGCGTGAGCATGCACCGCAGGCGCTCATGCGCTTCGGCTTCCAGGCCTTCGTCGGCGGCTCCTTCGCCGAGATCTTCGCCGGCAACTGCACGAGCCTCGGGCTGCCCTGCGTCACCCTCTCGGACCCGGACCTCGCGAAGCTGATGGACTCGGTCGAGCTCGACCCCCGTCAGCCCTTGCGGGTCGACCTTCGCGCCCGGACGGTGACCTCGCGCGCGGGTCTCCTCTCCGCGGAGATCCCGGACGGCGTCCGCCAGCAATTCCTCGAAGGCACCTGGGATGCGACCCGCGTCCTGCTCGAGGCGGGCGACCAGATCGAGCAGACGGCCGCCTCCCTGCCCTATCTCGCTCCGGAGCTCGCCCCGGAGCTCGACCGATAGGCCGATCGATAGGCCGATCGATAGGCCGACCGATGGCTCGAGGAGTCGAGGACCTCTCTCGGCGCCCGACTCCCGAGCGAGCGGGCGCGGTGCGCGGATCCGATCCGGGATCAAGGCGACGGAGGCCGACGGGCGGACTCGTGGCTGCCGGCTCCGATCGAATCCGGCCCTGCCGTCCAGGGGTCGAGCACGACCGGAGGCGCTCGGGTCCGGGCCGATCGCAGGAACGCCACACGCAGCGCGATGCTCTCCGGGGCCAGCTGCGCGCAGAAATGCCCCTCCCGGAGCAGGCTGTCCGGCAGCAGGGCCAGCGAACGGACGCACCCGGGCGTCGGAACGGCGCCGCTGCCCGGCGCCACGAACTCGACGTATGCCCCGGTCGATCCATCCTCGAGATTCCCGCGAAGCGGCGGTGAGGCCCGGGGCAGCCCGAGGACGGGCTCCTCGGGCCCATGCAGCCAGGGCAGCGGGCCGAGCACCCAGGCCAGGGAGCGGCTCGCGCGATTGGGCACGAAGCGGTCGCCCCGGCCCGCGATCAGCAGCACGCTCGGTCCCGGCTCCGAGGAGCCCAGGCGAGAGGACGGGGGCCGGAACGGGCTCGGAGCGGGGCGGACGCCGAGCGCGTGCAGATGCGCGTCCTGACGATCGAAGGCGACCTGGAACAGGGAGATCAGCGCCCAGAGATCGACCGGTCGGAGATCTCCGAACACGATCGGCAGGGTCTCGAGCAGGCTGTCCGCCGCCTGATGGAGCAGGAGCTCGGCCAGACGTCCGCCCCCGGACACGAGCGAGGCCGCGCGAATCTCGGGCGCGTAGGCCAGAAGCGCCTGGCCGTGGATCGCCCCCTGACTGATGCCTTCGTAGACGAGCGGCGCCTCGGGATCGATCTCGGAGCGGCCGTCGGGCGCGCCGAAGGGCAGCACGTCGAGGGAATCCAGCTCTCGGAGAGCGGCCACGAAGGCCAGCTGCTCGCCCAGGATGTGGATCCAGTCGTCCGGGACCCGTGCGTCGCGACGGATGGAGGTCGTGAGCGCGAGCATCTGGGCCATGATCGCGATGCTCGGATCCATCCCGACGAGCGCGGGGTCGCGATTCCAGACGTCCGTGAACCCGGCGATCGCGAAGCCTGCCTCGAGGAAGGGATCCTGCGTCGGGGCGCCGATCTCGTCTTCCGCGCGGCCGGGGTTGCCGTGCTGATACATCAGCAGCGGGGCCGGCCGACGACCGGCCGAGCGGGGCAGGGCCAGCGAGAAGGCGATTGCCTGTGTCGCGACCGGTCGGGGACGGCCCGTCTCGTCCCGTGCGAGCGTCACCTCGCCTGGAGACCGCCACAGCGGCGAACGGAAGCGGCCGCGCACGATCGCGGCGAGCGGGCGGCTCGGGTCGTCCGACCGCTCGATCGAGTCGAGCTGGATCCGGTCTCCCTCCATCGCCGCCACGTCCGCGCGCATCGCGATCGGATCGCGCGACAGATCGTCCAGACTCCGCACGCTGAAGATCATCGCGAAGACGAGCTCGTCCGCGGACCAGGGAATCGCCAGCTCCTCCCGAGCCACCGACAGCGCCGGCGCGAGCTCCACCCGAAGAGCCGTCTCCAGCCGCCCGAGCCGGCGACCTCCGCCGTGGAGCACGCCACGAAGCAGGGGTGGGGCCGCCATGGAACGACCTTCCGGACTCGTCACGCCCCTCCGAGCCAGCACCGCATAACGCCCTCCCGGCCGCAGGGGCAGCGCGGGCAGCAGCCACATCGAATGACTCTCGACCCCGACCGAGGTCCGGTCATGACGAAGGACGACCTCGAAGGGCCATCGCCGCCCGCGCTCCGGGCTCGCAGGGTCGACGTCGACGAGCGCGATCGTCGAGGTCGCGTCGAGGGACTCGGCGACGCTCCGGGGCAGCGAGTCCTCCGCCACCGCGCCCGACAGCGGCAGGACGATCGGCGCGATCGGGCTCCAGCCATCGAGACCCTCGAGCTCGGGACGGAGTCCGTCGATCATGCGGGCGAGGTCGCCCTCGCCTCCTCTCGGCAGCTCGAGACGCCGGCCGGTGGCGGTCGTCGGATCGGAGCGGGTCCAGAAATCGTCCGGGACCGGGGCGAGCTCCTCCGGATTCCGTCGCGCGTAGATCACGTGCAGATCCGGGACCGGAGGCTCGTGAGGCTCCAGCGCCCGACTCCCGAAGGCGACCGATCCCGACCGATCGCCGACCCGCCAGCGGATCGCGCAGTCTGCGGCGGGCGGCAGCGGCCTCCCGGGACGCAGCACGACGCGTCCGCCACTGGCGCGGAAGACGTCCACGGGATGCGGTGCCCCCTCGCAGTCGAGCCGGATCCCATCGACGCTCGACAGAGGAACCCGATCCGGGAAACGCAGCACGAGCCAGCGGCCCCACGCGACGTCCCGCTCTCCATCGCCGGGGCTCGACTCCACCCGTCCCGTCGCGTCCGTCTGATCCGAGTCCGTCGGGGTCGCATCCCGGTCGCAGCCGACGAGCCCGAGTGCGCAGCCCAGCCCCAGCAGGCCGAGCCCGAGCCGTCCGAGCCCCCGCACCCCGAGGCGGACGGGCCTCGCCCGGGATCCAGTCGCTGCGTGATATGCTCGCTCGCAACTCAAAGGAGACTCACATGGCCACCGTCGCACCGATCCTCGCCCTGCTCTCGGGCGCCACCGCGCTGATCGGTCTGCTCGGCGCGTATCTGGGCCTGCTGTCGCCGCTCGTCGGATTCCAGCTCTTCGCGGCCGGGGCGCTCCTGGGCGGTCTGGTGACCCTCATCGTCAGTGTAGTGGCTCTCGTGACGACCCGGGGCGGACGGGATCCCGAGGGCCGACGCAAGGCGCTCGTCGGGACCGGAACCGGACTGGCGCTCCTCTTCGTCGTCCTCGGCGCCGGCAGCGCGGGACGCGATGCGCCGCCGATCAACGACATCACGACCGACCTCGAAGATCCTCCGCGCTTCGCCTCCGCAGAGGCCGTTCCGGCGTACGCCGGCCGCGACATGAGCTACCCCGAAGACTTCGTCCCCATCGTGGCAGAGCATTATCCGGACCTCCGATCCATCGAGCTCGACGTGTCGCAGTCGGTCGCCTTCGAGCGGGCGCTGGCTGCAGCGGAGGCTCTCGGCTGGGAGGTCGTCTGGAGCGATCCGGAGAGCGGCCGATTCGATGCCCGGGACCGGAGCGCCCTCTTCCGCTTCGTGGACGACGTGGCGGTCCGGGTCGAGCCCCACGAAGCCGGCTCGCGCATCGACCTCCGCTCCAAGTCGCGCGACGGCCGCGGCGATCTCGGCGCCAACGCGGCGCGCATCCGCGCCTTCGCCGAGCAGATCCGTTAGGCGTCAGGTCCGCGCTGGCCCCTCCGTCGGATCGTCGAGCGCCGCACAGAGCCGCACGATCGCCAGCATGGCGTCGAAGGTCTGGGTGGTCCGCCCTTCTGGTCCGGACAGAGAGAGCTCGGCATAGCCACCGTCGCCCGCCTGCTCCTCGAGCACGCGCTCGAGGAGCTCCACGACGTCGAAGGTCGCGCCCGGCATGGCCTGGGCGTCGCAGAGGAGTAGAACCCGCAGGGTCGAGACGCCGTCGAGATGGCGACTGCGGAAGCCCTTTTCGAGAGCCCGACCACACCATTGCAGAGCCTCGTCCGAGAGGTCGTGCGCGACGTTCGTGAAGAAGTGGGCATGAGCGCATAGAGCCGGGTATCCGTCCTGCTCCACGGCCTCGGGCGTGAAGAGCGGGGCCAGGAAGCCACCCGCGGCCTCGAGGCCCGCCGGCCGGGCGACGGGCAGGCGTCCGAGCAGGCCCGCGATCATCCCGGTCCAGAAGATCTCCGCGTCGCGCTCCGTGTCGGCTTCCTCCGCTGCGGCCGCCTCCTCGACCCGATGATCACGAGGAGGGCGGGTGCGGATCCGATAGGCGCCGTCGTCCTGCTGACGACTCTCGAGAAAGCGGACGGCGGGCTCCACCCACCCCGCGTGCAACGCCTTCGCGTCCGCGGCCATCGAGAGCGCCTCGAAGGTCCCCACGATCGAGGCCGCGTCGCGGTCGAGGGAGTCCGGCGGAGTGGGCGGGAAGCCGAGACCGCCGCCGGAGACCAGTGTCAACAGAGGGAAGCTCCCATCGGGGCGCTGCACGGCAGTGAGCTCCGAGGCGAGATCCTCGACGGGACGAGCCTCGCAGAGAAGCTCGGCGCGAAGCAGGGCCCAATCATCGCTCTGTCGCTTCAGGAACCCGTACGCAGCCTCGAGCGCGGTGGCCGAGCGCATTCGAAGCGCCTCGATTCGCCCCTTCTCGTCCGCCTCCTCGCGAGGGCCGTCGCCGTGGCCCGCTCCGGTATCGAGATGCACGATGCTCATGACCCAACGGTAGTCGCGCGCGAGCCGCTCCGCCTCCTTCCAGGAGCGCGGGGACCTCCTTCCTCGTCCATCCTTCCGCCTTCACCTCCCCCTTCACCTTCCACCGCCGGGGGAGGAGGCTAAGCTCTTCGCCGACGCATGGCCGAACCGACCTCCCGAGAGAACCCCGCCCCGCGCTCCCCCGAGAGCCGTCCCTCGAATGGGCTGGGCGACGAGACCAGCCGCTACCTCCGACAGCACCGCTTCAACCCCGTCGACTGGCTTCCCTGGGGCCCGGATGCGTTGCGTCGGGCCCGGGACGAGGATCGGCCGCTCCTCGTCTCGATCGGCTACAGCGCTTGCCATTGGTGTCACGTGATGGAGCGGGAATCCTTCGAGAATCCCGACATCGCCCGCCTGATGAACGAGAGCTTCGTCAACGTCAAGGTCGACCGCGAGGAGCGCCCCGACATCGATCGGATCTACATGGACACGGCGCTGCGGATCCATGGCCACGGAGGCTGGCCGCTCCATGCGGTCTGCACCCCGGACGGCCGCCCCTTCTTCGTGGGAACCTACTTCCCGCCCGAGCGCCGCGACGGAATGCCGGCCTTCCCGGAGGTCATTCAGGCCGTGATGCGCGTCTGGAACGAGCGGCGAGCCGAGATCGAGGAGAACGCCGATCAGATCGCCGCCGCCCTCGACGTCCGGCCCGAGGGCGAGGCGCGCGTAGAGCCCGGACCGGAGACGATCCGGGCAGGCGCGCGTACGATGCTGGAGAGCGCCGACCGGATTCACGGCGGTCTCGGACGGGCGCCGAAGTTCCCCTCGCCCCCGAGCCTCGAGCTTCTGACCGCCGCACTCGACTTCCTGGACGAGGAGGAGGCCCGCTCGACCGCCCGCTTCCTCTCCCTGACGGCGCGCGAGATGGCGCGCCGTGGCCTCTACGACCAGCTCGGGGGCGGCTTCCACCGCTACTGCGTCGACGCGAGCTGGACCCTCCCCCACTTCGAGAAGATGCTCTACGACCAGGGCCAGCTGCTCTCGGTCTACGCGGAGCTGGCCCGACGCAGCCACGACGTCGACGATCTCGTCTGGCCGATCCGGGAGACGGTGGACTATCTCCGTCGGGAGATGCGAACCGGGAACGGGACCTATTGCGCCAGCCAGGATGCCGACAGCGAAGGCGTGGAGGGGCGCTTCTTCGTCTGGACGCCGGAGGAGATCGAGGAGGTCCTCGGCGAAGAGGCCGACGCCTTCTGCTCCGCCTACGGAGTCCGTCCGGGTGGGAACTTCGAGAACGGGACTACCCACCTGGTCGACGAGGCCCGGGCGCCACGCCCCCGGTTCGCAGAAGCCCGCGCGCGCCTGCTCGCGCGCCGGAGCACGCGGGTCCCTCCCGCCACCGACCCCAAGCAAGTGACGGCCTGGAACGGCCATGTCATCTCGGGGCTCGCTCGAGCGAGCGCCGTCACCGGGGACGTCTCGATGCTGGAGGACGCCGCGAGAGCCGCCCGCTTCATCCTCGACGAGATGATCGACGCGCAAGGCAGGCTTCAGCGCATCCACGACGAGCGCGGCGCGCGCATCCCCGCCTTCCTCGACGATCACGCGGCCCTGCTCGAGGCCTGTCTCGACCTGCAGCGCGCCGGCGCCGGCAACCGATTCCTCGAGCCCGCCGTCTGGCTCGCGCGCGAGATCCTCGAACGCTTCGCCGACCGCGCGACCGGGACGCTCTACCTGACGGCCTCGGACGGCGAGACGTTCATCTACAGGCCGCAATCGGAGCCCGACGGCGCCACGCCGGATCCCGCCGGCCTGGCCCTTCTCGGCCTCTCCCGACTGGCGGCCCTCTCGGGAGCCCGCGAGATCGACGCGTTCGTCGAGAGGGCGATCCACGGACGAGGCCTCCATCTCGAGCGCGCGCCCCAGGCCTTTCCGACGCTGCTGCGCGCGGTCGCCCTGCGCGCCCGCGGCATGGCGATGGCCGTGATCGTGGGCGAGCCCGAGACCGCCGGGACCGCCGCCCTGGCGAGCCGGGCCCGTCGCGTCCTCCGACCCGAGGACGCGATCGTCGTCGTCGCTCCGGGCGAGAGCGCGCCGAGCGGCATCGGGGAGGAGTGGCTGCTCGGACGCGAGGCGGTCGACGACCGTCCGACCGCATATCTCTGCCACGGCCACGCCTGCTCGCTCCCGATCCAGGACCCGGCGCGTCTCGTGGCCCACCTCGTCGTCGAGGCCCCCGCACGCGATTGACCCCTGCCCCGGGCGGCCTCACGCCACCCTCGAGGACGAAGATGGAACGCGACCCGAAGAACTACGGCACCGGACATGGCGATGGCCTCGAGCCGCTCGTCCCCCTCGACGTCGGAAGGCTCGACTCCGTCGATGCCCTGCTGGCCGCGATGGCGAATACCGCCTTCGGAGGGCGTCGCCTCGGCGAGGCCGCGTCCGCCCTCGAGGCGATGGTTCGCGACGAGAGCTGCTTCCGCGTCGTCACCATCTCCGGTGCGATGACGATCGCGAAGCAGGGTCTCGTGCTCTGCGAGATGATCGAGCGAGGCTGGGTCCAGGCGGTCGTCGCCACCGGCGCGCTCATGACCCATGGCTTCGTGGAAGGTGCCGGGATGCTCCACTTCAAGCACCGCGCCGACATGCGCGACGAGGAGCTCTTTCAGAAGGGCTACAACCGCGTCTACGACACGATCGAGCTCGAGAAGAACCTCGACGACGCGGAAGAGATGCTCGATCGGGTGCTCTCCGAGGTCGAGCCGGGCACGACCCTCTGCAGTCACGACCTGCTCGCCCGCATGGGCCGGCTGCTGGAGGAGCATGACGCGGGTCGCGCCATCCTGCGCAGCGCGGTCGCACGAGAGGTCCCGATCTACGTGCCGGCCTTCAGCGACTCGGAGCTCGGTCTCGACTTCGCGATCCACAACAAGCGGCTCGCGATGCGCGGCGAGACCCCCTTCGCCTTCGACCCCTTTCTCGACCTCGAGGACTTCGCCGACCGGGTGCGGGCGCACGAGACCCTGGGGATCTTCACCATCGGCGGGGGTGTGCCGCGCAACTGGGCTCAGCAGGTCGCGCCCTATCTCGAGATCAGCGCCGACCGTCTGGGCATCGACGAGCCGACCCGCCGCTATCGCTATGCCGTCCGAGTCTGCCCCGAGCCCGAGCATTGGGGCGGGCTCTCCGGCTGTAGCTATACGGAGGGCGTCTCCTGGGGCAAGTTCGTACCGGAGAGCGAGGGGGGGCGACACGTCGAGGTCCACGCCGACGCGACGATCGCCTGGCCGATCCTCGTGCGCGCCGTCATCGAGCGGTTGGAGTCTGGTCCGGACCACGGGGGATCGGGCCGGTCGACGGAGACCGCCTCCCGATGACCGGGTCCGGTCGCCGGCCGGCCCGGCGCGTGCTCGTCCTGGACGACGAGCCCACCTATCGGGAATACCTCGACAGCTTCCTCACGCGACGCGGTCTCGAGGTTCGGACCGCCGGGTCGGGGATGGAGGCGATCTCGATCGCCCGCGACTTCGATCCCGAGGTCCTGCTCGCCGACTGGATGTTGCGCTGCGAGATGCACGGCATCGAGGTCGCCGAGTCGTTGCGCGCCCTGCGGCCCGACCTGCGCGTCGTCCTGATGACGGGGTTTCCGACGGCGGATCTCGAGGCCGAAGCGAACCGCCTCGAGATCGATGGCCTCCTCGAGAAGCCCTTCTCGCTCGAAGACCTGGCGCGCACGATCGAGCAGACGGACGACTGAGCGACGAGTGACGGCTGCTCAGCTCGCACTCTCGAAGAGCGAGGGATCCGGAGTCTCCGAGAGCACGAGATCCTCGTTTCGCTCGAGGAGTCGATCGATGTCCCACTCGTTGTGAGCCAGCAGGGCCCAACGATCGTCTCGATCGCGGACGACCCGGATCCGCTCGGAGTAGCGGAAGTCCTCGGGATCGAAGCCCGCCTGGGGCCAGCGCGCGACCGTGAAGGGGAGCGGCGAGAGCGTGAGCTCCACGCCGTACTCGCTCTTCAGCCGATGCTTCATGACGTCGAACTGCAGGGGGCCCATCGCGCCGAGGATCCAGCTCGCAGAGCCGCCCTCCGGCTCGCGGAAGAGCTGGACCACGCCCTCCTGAACCAGCTGCTCGATCCCCTTCTCGAGAGCCTTCCGCTTCTGGACTCCCGCGACCTCGACCCGTCTGTAGGCCTCGGGTGCGAAGATCGGGATTCCCGAGTAGGCGATCTCCGGCTCGTCCGCGAGCGTGTCTCCGATCCGGAAGAGCCCGGGATCGAAGAGTCCGACGACGTCGCCGGCAAAGGCCTCCTCGACCTCCGCCCGGTCCTTGCCCATCAGCAACGTCGAGTTGGACAGGCGGACCGGCTTGCCCGTGCGCGTATGCGTCGTCTGGCTGCCCTTCACGAAGCGGCCCGAGC
>CAYXLY010000078.1:0-13012 GCA_964466005.1 uncultured Spirochaetaceae bacterium
TGCGGCCCGGCCGAGCCGGCCGAGCCGGCCGATGCACGAGAGCCGCTCCCCGGGTCGCTCGGATCGGGCGGGAAGAGCCGTCTCCGGGCGCCGTCGGCGAGTCGGAGCGCCAGCAGGTCTCCCGGGCGCCCCAGCTCCGGCTCAGACTGCGACTGCGAGGCAGAGTCGAGATGCGCCATCCGACTCACGACGAGCCACTCGCCGCCGGGCAGCAGCCCGAGGTCTTCGGGATTCAGGATCCCACAGAACGCGAGCCCGGCCGCCTCTTCGGCCGGGGCGCAGACCGGCAGCGCCTCCGGTGCGCGCGTGCAGCCCGGCATCCCCAGACCCAGCCCGACGGCCAGGGCGAGACCCGCACCAGACCGCGCGAGGGCCCGGGCGAGCCAGGCGGGACCCCCTCGTCGAAGCGCTCTTCGATCGATCCGATCCATGATCCGACTCCTTCCCCCTGCTCGTCCCCACTCGCGCCACGCAGGGCCGACCCGCTCCGGACCGGCCCAGGCGGCGCGACTCGATTCCCGGCGCCCGTCAGCGCGGAGCCGCGACCTCGGCCAGGATCGAGGCCGCCTCGCGCACGGCCTGCGGCGGCGCGGCGGTGAAGCTCACACGCACCCACTCCTCGTATTCCTGCCCGCAGGACCGGCCGGGGGCGACGAGGACGCCGCGATCGAAGCAGTCCGCGAGGAATCCATCGAGACCCCGCTCGTCGAGACGGGCGCCGACGTCCAGGAAGAGGAAGGTCCCGCCCTCGGGCGGCGGCAGCGCGAGCGCCTCGGCGACGACCTTCCCGATCTCGCCCGTCTCCTGCCGAACCGAGGCCAGCCACTCGGCGCCCCCGTCGAGCGCCGCGATCGCCGTATGCTGGCTGCTCGTCGGAGCGTGGTAGTAGAGGTGCGTCCCGATCTTGCGTGCCTCGTCGACGAGTCGAGCGGGCCCCGCCAGATAGCCGACGCGCTGGCCCGCCAGGGCATGGCTCTTCGAGAAGGAGAAGACGGAGGCCGTTCGCTCGGGGGCGAAGCGGGCGATCGAGACATGCTCGCCCTGATAGACGTAGTCCTCGTAGACCTCGTCCGAGAAGATCCAGAGATCGTGGCGACGCGCGAAGGCGGCGAGCGCCTCGAGCCAGTCGCCCGGGATCACGCGACCCGTCGGATTCGAGGGCGTCGACACGTAGAGCGCGCGGGTGCGCGGCCCCCGCTTCGCCTCCACGGCAGCGACGGCCGCGTCCCGGGTCTCGACCCGATCGTAGAAGGGCACCTCGACGGGGGTGGCTCGAAAGGCCTGGGTGATGCCGCGAACGAGCGGCCAGAAGGGCGCCAGGATCAGGATCTCGTCGCCAGGCGAGAGGACGGCGCCCGCCAGCGTCGAGAGTCCCCCCGTCGCCCCCGCCGTCACGAGGATCTCGGTGGGCGAATGGATCAGCCCGTTGCGTTCGCGCAGCTTCACGGAGAGACGCTCGACGAGCGCAGGGACGCCCCGGGTGTCTCCATAGGCGTGCAGCCTCGGATGGTCCTCGCTTCGAAGCGACTCGACGCGGGCGCCCGGGAAGGGATCGCGCCAGGTGTCTCCGACGTGCAACGGGTAGATCGGATCGGAGGCCGTCTGCCCCCCGCCGTTGCGATCCGCCAGTCGATCGGCGAAGGGCGAGTAGATCGCCCCCGGCATCGCGCGGGTGGCGGGCGCGAGCTCGGGCGTGTCGCCCATCAGCTCTCCCGGTCCGAAGCGCCCTGGCGGATCAGCTCTCCGTAGCCCTCGCGATAGGTCGGATACCGGAAGCGGTAGCCGCTCTCGCGCGCGAGACGGTTGCTGCAGCGCTTGCTGCCCGCGGAGCGACGTCGCCCCGAGGCCGCGCTCTCGTCGGAATCCGCCACGGGGGGCACGGGTCGACCGAGCGCTTCGGCCAGCCAGGCATGGAGCTCGGACTCCTCCGCCGACTCGTCGTCGACGCCCAGGTAGAGAGGCGCCGGATCCTCGTGAAAGAGCAGATGACGCAGCAGTCCGGCCGCGTCGTCGCGGTGGATCCGGTTCGTGTAGTGGGTCTCCGGTCGTCGGCGGAGCCGACCCGACCGCGCCCGCTCGATCAATCCCGTCCGCCCGGGCCCGTAGATGCCGCCGAGTCGCACGACGACGCTCGGCAGCCCGCTCGCCGCCAGCAGGCGCTCGGAGGCGAGCATCGTTTCGCCCCGGAACTGCGTCGGATGGGTCGGAGAGTCCTCGTCGATATGCTCACCGCGACGTTGGCCGTAGACCGAGGTGCTCGAGGTCATCACGATCCGACGCGGGCGCTGGCCCTCGTCGGCGAGCCACTCGAGGAAGCCTGCCAGCGCGTCGAGATAGGCTCGGCGATAGGCCTGCTCGGTGCCTTCGTCCGCGCCCACGGCGAAGACCGCGTACTCGACGCGCTTGGGCGCGGGCCCGAGGGTCTTCGGATCGGCCAGATCGCCGGCGATGCCGCGGACGCCCTCCGCGAGATGCGAGACGTCTCGCCGGATGCCATGGACCTCGTGTCCCTCCTCGAGGAGCAGCCGGGCCAGGGCGTTGCCCACGTATCCGCAACCGGCGATCACGACCTGCGCCATGCCCTCAGCATGCCTCAGATGGCTATGCTCCTGCCATGCGCCCTCCGCGGATCGGGATCCCACTCACTCTCGACGACCGCGAGCGTTGGCGGGTCGGACGTCAGGTCCACTACATCGATCGCAGCTACGCCGACGCCGTGGCGCGCGCGGGAGGAATCGCGCTCCAGCTTCCGATCCAGGAGGAGACGAGCGAGCTCGTGAACCTCCTCGACGGCCTGCTTCTTCCGGGCGGCGACGACTTCCTGCCGGGAGCGATCGCGGGGACCGTGGAGGGCGGGATTCCGAGCGCGGATCCGGCCCTGCCCGGCATCGCCTGCCTCGACCCCGTCCCGCCGGCCCAGCTCGCCTTCGATCGGAAGCTCGTCGAGGCGGCGCGGAGTCGCGGCCTGCCGATCTTCGGGATCTGCTACGGCATGCAGCTGCTCTCGCTGCTCTCCGGAGGCGAGCTCCACTACCATCTTCCCAGCGAGTGCCCCGACCTCGAGGAGCACCGGCGGCCGGATCCCGACGCGCGGCACGAGGTCCGGCTCGAGCCGACCAGCCGGCTCGCCGCGGCTCTCGGATGCCGGCGGTGGAACGTCAACACGCTCCATCACCAGGCCGTCCGAAGCGTGGGACCGCGCCATCGGGTCGTCGCGCGCAGTCCCGACGGCGTGATCGAGGCCATCGAGTCCCGCACTCCCGAGCCACAGCGGCCGGCGCGGGAGGCCGGACGCGACCCCGCCGTGAGCTGGGAGCTCGGCGTGCAGTGGCATCCGGAGAAGCTGCCCGGTCGGGAGAGCGACCTCCTCTTCCGCCATTTCATCGAGACCTGCAAGGCGGCGAGTCGGCCCTGAGGCGCGGGGTGCCGGGCTCGTCGGACGAGGCGGCGAGCGGCCCACTGGCCAGGCGGCTCCGGGCGGCGCAGAATCCCGTCCATGTCGCGCTGGCTCGGCTCACTGCTCTTCTGGGGATTCCTGATCGTCTCCTCCGTGCTGCTCTTCCCCATGGCCGCGCTGCTCTGGCTCGTCTCCCGTCCCTTCGATCCCCGCAAGGCGCTGCTCCATCGCTTCACTTGCTTCTGGGCCTCGCTCTACACCTGGCTGAATCCGGTCTGGCGCGTCCGCATCGAGGGGCGGGATCGATTGCACGAGGCGGGACCGGCCGTGGTCGTCGCCAATCATCTCTCACTGCTCGACATTCTGGTGCTCTTTCGATTACAGACCCACTTCAAGTGGGTGTCGAAGCTCGAGAACTTCCGGGTGCCCCTGATCGGCTGGAACATGACCCTCTGCGACTACATTCCGCTGCGTCGCGGCGACTCTCGCAGCGTCCGATTGATGATGCAGCAATGCGACCAGGCGCTTCGGACCGGCTCGTCCATCATGATGTTTCCGGAAGGCACGCGTTCGCCCACGGGCCGGCTGCGCGCGTTCAAGACGGGCGCCTTCGAGCTCGCCCAGCGGAATCGGGTCCCGATCCAGCCGATCGTGATCCGCGGCACCTCGGACGCCCTGCCCAAACGGGGCTTCATCCTACAGGGCCGCCACGACATCACGGTCCGGATCCTGGAGCCGATCCCGGCCTCGAGCTTCCAGGGCGAGGATCCCGAGGCGCTCACCAAGCGTGTCCGGGACCTCTTCCGGAGCGAGCTCGACGAGTCTGACGCGCCCGACGCGCCCTGAGAAGCCCTGCATTTGCCGGTCCTCCGCCGATCTGGCAGAGTCGACGGTCCCCCGAATCGTCGAGGCATGCTGCGGGGGAGATCGTTCGCTCCCGATCACACGGGATCGGGAGAGGCCGTCCCGGCCAGAGGCCTTAAAGATGGACGAGGCCCGACCCCAGGCGCTGCAACGCGCGCATCTCGCCGCCATCGTCGACGGCTCCCTGGATGCGATCATCGCCACCGATCCCCAGGGCCGCATCGAGGCCTGGAACCCGGCGGCCCGTCGGATGTTCGGCTATGCCTCCGAAGAGATCATCGGTCGTCCGGCGTCGGTCCTCGCTCCGGAGGATCGCCACGAAGAGCTGGCACGCTTCCAGCAGAAGATCCGCGCGGGCCAGCCGGTCGAGCGACTCGAGACCGTACGCGTCGACCGACAGGGACGTCGATTCGAGGTCTCCGTCACCTTCTCACCGATCCGGGACGAGCTCGATCGGCTGATCGGGATCTCGACGATCGAGCGCGACATCAGCGAGCGGCGGCGGATGGAGGCCGAGCTGCGTGCGAGCGAGCAACGGTTCCGGTCCACCTTCGAGCAGGCCGCGGTCGGCATCTGTCACAACGCCCCGGATGGTCGCTGGCTTCGCGTGAACCCCCGCTTCTGCGAGATCCTCGCCACTCCCCATGACGAGCTGCTCCGGCAGAGCTTCCAGGAGCTCACCCATCCGGAGGATCTCGAGGCAGACCTCGCCCTCATGAAGCGGGCCCTCGCGGGCGAGATCGAGCATTATGCCCTCGAGAAGCGCTACCGGCGCAAGGACGGCTCCTGGGTCTGGGCCAGCCTGCACGTCTCGTTGGTCCGCGACGATCGGGGCCGTCCCGACTACTTCGTCGGAGTCCTGCAGGACGTGACCGCGCGCAAGCGCGCCGAGGACGAAGCACGGGCCAGCGAGCAGACGCTGCGGACGATCCTCGACTCGCTGCCGGTCGGCGTCTGGTTCAGCGACGCCGAAGGGCGGGTCCTGTACGGAAACCGCGCAGGGATCCGCGTCTGGGGCGGCCGGGCCTTCGGCAGCTTCAAGGAGCTCGGCGCCTACAAGGGCTGGCGCGCGGATACCGGTCGGGTCATCGAGCCGCAGGAGTGGCCCCTGGCCCGAGCGTTGCGGGGCGAGACCTGCCTGAACGAGCGGGTCGAGATCGAGGGCTTCGACGGCGTCCGCAGAAGCGTGCTCAACTCGGCGTTGCCGCTCCGGACGGAGGACGAGCGCATCCGGGGCGCGGTGGCGATGCTGGAGGACGTCACGCCGCGCGAAGAGGCGGAGGCCGCCGTGCGCGCCACACGAGAACGGCTGGCCGCCGTCGTCGACCATGCCTCGGAGGCGATCCTGAGCCTCGACTCCGAGGGGCGCATCGAGTCCTTCAATCCCGCCGCCGAGCGCATCTTCGGATACGACGCCGGGGAGGTCCTCGGGCGGGGCGTGTCGATGCTCATGCCCTCGCCCCACCGCGAAGAGCACGCGCGCTACATGACCGACTCTCGGCAGAAGCGCGACTCTCGCATCCTCGGCGTCACGCGGGAGCTGCAGGGCGTGCGGAAGGATGGGACCGTCTTCCCGATGGAGCTCTCCGTGAGCGAGATCGAGCATCTCGGCTCCTTCATCGGGATCGTCCGCGACATCAGCGATCGCAAGGATCTCGAGGGCCGGCTGCGCGAGACCGATCGGATGGCGACGATCGGGAACTTCGCCGCCGGGCTCTGCCACGACATGGACAACATCGTCTCGCCCATGCTGATCCGGCTGAGCCTGCTCGAGGACTCCAGCCTCGACGAAGAGAACCGCGAGTCGATCCATGCCTTGCGTCTATGCGCCGATGCGCTGGCGGAGCTGACCCGCGCGATGCGGGGGCTGGTCCGCGGTGACGACGGCTCCGAGCGCAGCGGAGTCGACCTCGCCAGCTGGTGGGAAGAGCTTCAGAGCCTGCTCCACGTGGCCTTGTCTCCGGGCGTGGAGCTCGTCAGCGAGATGCCCGCCGACCTTCCACCGATCGCGGCGCGCAGGGGACAGCTCACGCGAGCGGTCCTCAATCTCGTCGTGAACGCGGACGAGGCCATCTCGCGGGCCAACGGCGGTACGGGCCGGATCGTCGTCTCTGCGGAGGCCGGCCCCTCGGAGGCCGAGATCCGACTCTGCGTCCGGGACGACGGTCCAGGGATGACCCCGGAGATCCAGAGACGGATCTTCGAGCCCCTCTTCTCGACCAAGTCGGCCCCCGCGACCGGCCTCGGCCTGCCCATGGTAGCCGCCTTCGTCGAGGAGGCCGGGGGATCGATCGAGGTCGAGAGCGAGCCGGGCTGCGGGAGCGGGTTCCTCCTGCGGCTCCCAACCACCGAGGCCCGCCTCTCCATTCCCCACGGATCGGACCTGCTCGAGAGACCGACCCCGACCTCGTAGCCCACGTGCCGGAGACCGGGGTCCGCTCCGACGAGGCTCGCTGGGCGAGCCCGCGCCCGCGGACTCGCAGGGATCCCGAGTCCACGGGACGTCCCCGGTCGACGAAGGAGAGCCATGCCGCGCGGAGCCCTGCTCATGGTCGTGAGCGCACTGTCCTTCAGCGTGATGACCGTGCTCGTGAAGCTCGCGGGACAGCGTCTACCGAGCCAGGAGATCGTCGTCGCGCGCGCGGGCGTGAGCCTGGTCCTCAGCTGGTCACTGCTGCGCCGGGCCGGCGTCTCGCCCTGGGGCCGGAATCGAGGCGGGCTCTGGCTGCGGGGACTGCTCGGCTTCGCGGGCCTCTCCTGCGTCTATGCCGCCGTCACCCATCTGCCGCTCGCCGAGGCGACCGTGCTGCAGTTCCTGCATCCCCCGATCACGGCCATCCTGGCGGGCCTCTTCCTCGGCGAAGCGATCTCGCGTCGGCTCGTCGGCGCAACCCTGATCAGCCTCTGCGGCGTCGTCCTCGTCTCCCGGCCCGCCTTCCTCTTCGGGGCCAGCGTGGAGCCCCTCGATCCGGTCTGGGTCGGCGTCGCGATCGCCGGGGCCTTCTTCAGCGCCTCGGCCTACGTGCTGGTGCGACGTCTGAGCCAGACCGAGGACCCCCTCGTGATCGTCTTCTACTTTCCGTTGGTGACGGCGCCGCTCGCGATCCCCACGATGATCCCGGACTTCGTCTGGCCGGAGGGCATCGAGTGGCTCTGGCTGATCGGCATCGGACTCGCGACCCAGCCCGGTCAGGTCAGCCTCACGCGCGGGCTCACCCTCCTGCCCGCCTCCCAGGGCACCGCTCTCTCCTACCTGCAGGTCGTCTTCGCGGCGCTCTGGGGAGCTCTGGTCTTCGGAGACGCGCCCGACGCGCTGACACTCCTCGGCGGCGCACTGGTCGTCGGGAGCTCGATCTGGGTCGCTCGAGGCAGCGGGGGGCGGTGAGACGGAGGCGGAGTCCCCATTCCGGATCCGAGGGCACGAAGGGGTTACGCTCGAAGAATCGACGTGGAGGAGGGAATCGTGACGATGGGAATCATGAAGAAGGAGAGAGCAGGAGGTCCGGCAGGGGAGGGCGGGACGGGACTCCGGCTTCCGATGCGAGCGATCCTCGCCGGCATGACGAGCTGGATCGTCCTGCTCGGAGCCTTCTCCGCCGCAGCCGAGACGAGATGGTTCGACGAGACCGAGATCCGCGGATACGACTACACGGGACCCTACGGGCAGTTCGGCGTCGCCATCGGCCGCATCGACTACGACGACGTGGGCCCCTTCGACGTCGACAGCGAGGCCAGCGGCGGCTTCACCCTGACCGGCGGCTACCGCTTCCTTCCCTGGCTCGCCGCCGAGGCGAACTTCACCTTCCTGGGCGGAGAGGACAACGTGGAGATCGGCTCCGTCGACGCGGACAGCGAGTATTTCGCGTTCACCTTCGGTCCGAAGATCTATCCGCTCGGCGCCTTCGAGGCAGAGGAGATCCCCCATCTCGTCCAGCCCTACGGGTTGATCCAGATCGGAGGCGGCGAAGGCGAGATCGACGGTCCCGGTAACGGGAGCGTCGACGAGGACTCCTTCGTCGCCCGCTTCCTGATCGGCTTCGACGTCTGGGCGACCGATCACATCGGCTTCTTCGTCGAAGGAGGCGGGCACGTCATCGAGGAGGATGCCGTCGACGGAGCCGGGATCTTCACGCTCGGCGGGCAATACCGCTTCTGAGGGCTCGGGGTCGAGAGCCTCGCGATCGCGCGAGAGGTCTCCCCCGACCCGCCCCGGTCGTGTCGTCCCGGAGCGGATCGGCGGCGATCCCTCTTTCTACAACCTGCGCCTCGTTCCTCGGCTCTCGGACGACTCCGGCCCGGGGCCGCGTCGTCCCGACTGGCACCCCTCTTGAATGTCGAATGAGGGAGGCATACGGGAGAACGGTCGCGCCCGAGCCTCGGGAGGTGGGGATGTTCAAGATCCTGGGTCGGACTGCGGGCAGGCTCGTCGACGTATCGGTCGAGGGACGCCTCACCCCGAGCGACTTCGCGGCGCTACGAGATCAGCTCTCGCCGCTCATCGGGGAGCACGGCAAGCTTCGACTGCTCTTCGATCTCCGGGAGCTCGACGGCTTCGAGGGTGAGGGGCTCTGGGACGAATCCAGCTTCGAGCCCCATGACCTCGTCGAGCGCGTGGCCTGGGTCGTCCCGCCGCGTCACGAGGCGCGCGTGAAGAAGGTCTTCGACCTCGGAGCGGACGAGAAAAAGGCCTTCGCCCCCGACCAGGCGGAGGCGGCCTGGCAGTGGCTGGCGAGCGAGGAGGCCGACTGATAGGGCGGACTCGCCGCGCGGTCTCACCTCGACGGCCGCCCGCGGCACGACGGCGGCACGCGGGTCTCGACCGGCTGAACGCCTCGAAGATCGTCTTCAGCCGGCGCCCGGCGCCTCGACGTCCAGCCTCTGCATGAGACGGCGGGCGTCGTGGGGCGCGTGGACCTCTGCGTCGTTGTCGAAGTAGACGTAGACGTCGCGCGTCTTGCGGCGCGGGGGGCATCGATCGGTGATGCGCTGGCTGTCGCCGGGCTCGTCTCCTCGCGACCAGATGCGGATCCGCTCGGCCCATCGATCGAGGTCCCGGTCGGAGTAGCCGCTGGCATAGGTCCGGGGACGACCATGGAGTCGGATGTAGACGAAGCCCGCGGTGAGCTCCTCGGTGAGCGGCCAGTCCGCGGCATGGGAGAACGCGAGGGCGACGCCATGCCGGCGGCAGGAACGCGCGACCTCTTCGCAGAAGAGCGCGGGATGTCGGATCTCCAGGACGTGACGCATCCGTCGATTGCGGTCGACGGCCATCGAGGCGCGGCCCTTCACGTGATCGTCGTGACGACGGGCGATCCTCGAGGCCTCCTCGGTGTCCTTCGGCAGCTGCTCGAGGAAGCGATCGATCCGATCCACCCCCCAATCCATCGCGGGCAGCTGCCAGAGGATCGGCCCGAGCGCGTCCTCGAGACGCAGCACCCCCGAGGCCAGGAAGTTGGCGAGCGGGACTCCGACGTCCCGGAGCTTCTTGGAGTGGGTGATGAACCGGCCACCCTTCACGGCAAAGACGAAGCCGCGCGGCGCCTGCTCGCGATAGCCCTCGTAGGTCTGCGGTCTGAGCAGCCCGTAGAAGGAGCCGTTGATCTCGGCGCTGCTCATTCGCCGCGAGATCCAGGCCAGCTCCTTCCGCTGCGGCAGATCCTCGGGGTAGAAGGCGCCTCGACGCCAGGGGTCGTAGCTCCAGCCCGAGACGCCGATCCGGATCTTCGCCAAGCCGCCTCCTCGACGATCGCTTCCCTGCACGCCAATGGAGCCCCCGAGCGCGGGACGCACCTCCACCGAACGATGCAAGCCACGTTCCGCGGGAGCCCCCTCGGCTGCTCGGTCGGTCCTCACTCGGTCCAGGAGCGTCCCGGGTCGGGTGCGGACGGCGGCTCCTGCCGCACGCGCTCCTCGAGCTGTCGCCGGATCAGCTTCCCGGAAGCGGTCCGCGGGAGACGCTCCAGGATCCGGATCTCCACGGGCCGCTTGAAGGCCGCCAGTCGGTCGCGACACCAGCGGCCGAGCGCAGCCGCAGCGCCGGCTGCCTCGGGATCCTCTCCCCCCTGCCAGACGACGAACGCGACGGGGCGTCTCCCGAAGCGCTCGTCGTCGACGCCGACCACCCCGGCCTCGACCACCCGGGGATGGGCCTCCAGCACGGCCTCGATCTCGGCGGGGTAGACGTTCTCCCCACCCGAGACGATCAGGTCCGCCCGCCGATCGAGCACGCGCAGTCCGCCCGACGCATCGAGCCGGCCGAGATCCCCCGTCGCGAGCCAGCCGTCGCGCAGCACGCGTGCGCTGGCTTCGGGATCGTCGAGGTAGCCGGCCATCACGACGGGGCCTCGAACCTCGACCCCGCCCACCGTGCCCGGCGGCAGCTCGTGACCCGCGGCGTCGACGATCCGGATCTCGACGCCCGGAAGCGGCCGGAGCCCCGCCGCGCGATCGCCGGAGGGATCGATCGGGGCGTCGGGCGGCCGGGTGGCGACCTGCGAGGCCGCCTCGGTGAGCCCGTAGGTGGGCGCGACGGGGTAGCCGAGTCCGGCTGCGCGCTCGAGGAGATCGGACGAGGCCGGCCCCCCACCGAGCAGCACCACGCGCAGGTCCGACGGTGCCCGCCGGCCGCCCCGCTCCTCGAGCACGCGCCTCAGCATGGTCGCGACGAAGCTCACGTGCGTGATGCCACCCCGCTCGAGCGACGCGCTCACGCGTGGGGCGTCGAAGTCGGGGTGGAGCGCGACCGCCGTTCCCGCCAGCGCGCTGCGGATCAGGACCGACAGCCCTGCCACGTGGAAGAGCGGCATGCAGAGCAGCCAGCGATCTCGCGGCGCCGAGGGCCCGAGCAGCTGCGCCTGTGCCCGGGCACTGGCCAGGAGATTGTCGCGCGTGAGTACGGCGCCTTTCGGACGACCGCTCGTGCCGGACGTGTAGAGCACGAGCGCCGCGCCCCGCTCCCGCAGCCCGACTCGCTGGCTCTCCAGCGCGCTCCCGTCGGACTCCTGCGGCCGACGCTCGACCTCGAGTCGCAGTCGCGGCCCCTGCCCGGACGCGGCTCCGAGTCGAAGCAGTCCGCATCCTGCGCGCTCCGCCAGCCGACGGGCCTGCTGCCCGGCCTCGCCGACCACGAGCCAGCGCGCCCGGGAGGACGCGAGGATGAAGTCCAGCTCCGGCTCCTGAAGTCGGGCGTTCAGGGGCAGCAGCACGATGCCCTGGTCGAGCAGGGCGTGGATCAGGGTGACTCCCGGGATCGAGGGCGGTGCGAGCACGGCGACGCGATCGCCGGCGGCGAGACCGAGCGTCCCGAGCCGCTGTCCGGCCTCGAAAGCGCTCTCCGCAAGCTCGGCGTAGTCGATGGGAGTCGGGTCGAGGCGCCCTCCCTCGAATCGGATCGCCTCTCGCTCCTCCCCATGCCGGGCGAGCCGAGCGATCCAGGCCCCCGCAGTCTGCTGGCCGTTCTTCACTCGTGACTCCGGTAGACGCGCCGAGGCCCCGTCCACGGCGCCTCGGCGACGGCCCGAGAGCGGCGGGCGCCACGCCGGTCGCCGGCACCGGCCTCGTCGACCCGATCCCCCTCGTCGCCGTCTTCGTCCTGATCACGCTCGTCCCCCTCGAGCCCGATCTCGATCCCGACGCCCGCGGTCAGGCCGGGGGGGCCCAGACGCCCGCTGGCGATCGGCGCTGCCGGCGCGATATCCCGGGCCAGCCAGCCGCCGGTCGCCAGACCGTGGGGGCCGACGGGGCCCACTCCGGCCGCGAGATGCCACACCGCAGCTCGACTGAGGGCGCCGTCGAGCAGCGTCGACCAGACGACCCGAAGCCCGCTCTCTCGCGCGCGCCCGAGCAGCCGCATCGCCGGCGCGAGCCCGCCCAGAGCAGCCGGCTTCACGACGAGGATCGGGACGACCCGGCGCTCCAGACACGCCTCCAGCCCCTCGCCGAGCAGTGCCTCGTCCGCCGCCACCGGAATCGGCGAGCGCTCTGCCAGCCAGGCGAGTCCGTCGAGATCCTCGCGGGCCACGGGCTGCTCGACGTAGTCGATGTCGAAGCGGGCCAGGGAGCGAAGGGCCGTCTCCGCGTCGAGCCGCGTCCAGGCCTCGTTGGCATCGAGGCGCAGGTGCGCCTTCGGGCCGAGGGCCTCCCGGAGCGCGACGACCCGATCGAGATCCTCCGCGAGATCCCGTCGATCCGGCGACACGGCCAGCTTCAGCTTGAACGTCCGGAAGCCCTGTTCCCATGCGGCCTTCGCGGCCTCGACCAGCGAGACGGGCGTCTCTCCCCCGACCAGCGCCTGGACCTCGACCTCCCGGGCCGGCGGCCCGGGCTCGCCGGCGCGGCGCCGAAGCCAGGTCGCCAGCGTGCAGCCAACGCGACGCGCAGCCTGGTCGTGAAGCGCCGTGTCGATCGCCGCCACGGCACAGGGCGTCGCGCTCCGAGCCGACGCCAACGCCTCGAGCCGCTCGGACAGGGAGACCTCGCGTCCGTCCGCCCAGTCGTGAAGGATCCGGTCGAGGGCGGCCTCACAGGCCGAGACGGTCTCGGTCCCGAAGGCGGGCAGTGGCGTCGCCTCTCCGAGGCCGACCGCGCCCGTCTCGTCCTCGAGCCGGACGAGCCATCCGCAGCGCGCAGCGACGACGCCATGCGCCGTCGCGAGGGGCCGGGCGAGCGGAAGCTCGAAGGGCCGCATGACGCTGATCCGCAGCCTCACACCGAGAGGCCCACGGCGAAGAGGAGCGAGAAGACGAAGGCGAG
>CAYXLY010000079.1:0-12828 GCA_964466005.1 uncultured Spirochaetaceae bacterium
AGATTCTCCGGAGTGACTGGAGTTCAGACGTGTGCTCTTCCGATCTTTCGGCGAGCGCATGAAGGCGAGACCGAGCTTCGGGCCCTGCCTCGAGATCTGCCGCAAGATCGTGAAGCAGGACCCGATCGATCTCGGCCGCTGAGCGTCGCGCCCCCGTCGGGCTATCGGCCCTCGGCTCGCTCTCCGATCGCCTCGACGCCCCGCTCGAGTCGGGCACTCGCGGCGCCGTGTCGATAGACGAGCTCGCCGCCCGTGTGGCCGACCTGGCCGACGGCGACGGCCGCTCCGAGGGAGGCGATCGTCAGGGCCGCGCGGGCTCCGCCGCCGAGGACGCCGGGGAGCAGACCCGCGGCGGCCAGCGGAATCAGGAGGCCGGCGATCCAGACGAAGCGCTCCGCCGCCTCCTCGTGCTCCTCGAGCGGAGCCTCGAGGACGAAGCGCTCGACGCGCTCCTCCTCCTCCTCCCCGGCCTCGGCGCTGAGCCAGCCGGAGCCGGCGACGCAGAGCTGGAGCAGGACGACGCCCAGCCAGGCCGTCGCGGGCAGCTTCTTCGCGTGGATGGCCCAGAGGAGCGTTCCTGCGATGACCGGGCTCAGCAGGGCCAGTACGATGGGGAAGTGGACGAGGGCGGGATGAAGCGGATCGGGCATCATGGGGCGTCTCCTGGACTTCGCGACCGACGGATCGCGGCTGGCGAGGGAGATCGCCGCGCCGGCGCTCCTGCGCCATCCGGCAGACGTCGCGGTCGGCCCAGATCGCGCGTAGGGCTTCCGAGAGCCCGAAAGAGGCCTCTCGCATGAGCCGATCGAGTCGTTCGACGGATGACCTCGATCCCCGCTTCCGGTGGGGACTGACGATCCTGCTGCTCGGGGTGGCGATCTTCGGCATCGTCGACCTCGCCCTGGATCGCCCCACGGGGCTCTGGTCGCTCCACGTGGCCTTCGAGCTGGCCTTCGTCGTGCTCTCTCTCTCTTCGATCGTCTTCCTCTGGCTCGGATGGACCGGGGCGCATCGGAGTCTGCAGGGCTCCCGCACCGACCTGAGGGACCGCGAGGTCGAGCGCGACCTCTGGCGCGCCCGGGCGACGCGTCTCCTGAACGGGCTCGGCATCGAGATCGATGCACAGCTCGAGCGCTGGGGGCTCACCCCTGCCGAGAAGCAGGTCGCGCTGCTCCTGCTGAAGGGTCTGGGCCACAAGGAGGCGGCAGACATCCTGGACCGCAGCGAGCGGACCATCCGACAACATGCGGTCTCGATCTATCGCAAGGCGGGCCTGTCCGGTCGAGCCGAGCTGGCGGCCTTCTTCCTCGAGGATCTCTTGCTTCCGAGGGAGAATCTCCCGCCGGAGCAAGAGGCCGACGACGCACCGTCCCCGCCACGCGAGCCCCGAGCGGAAGGCGGTCCCGACTCCGTGGCGAGTGCTCCGGCGGCGCCCACGCGGCCCAGGTCCCCAGAGGAGAAGGAGAAGGCATGGATCTCGAGCTGAGCGGGCGGACGGCGATCGTGACCGGAAGCCATCGCGGCACCGGCGAAGGCATCGCCCGCGTGCTGGCCCGAGAGGGAGCCCGAGTCTGGATTCACGGATTCGAGGCGGAGCCGGCGGAGGCCGTCGCCGAGGCCATTCGCGCCGATGGCCTCGACGCGATCGCGGTCGCCGGGGAGATCCGAACCGACGCCGGGGCGCGCGAGGTCGCGAAGGCCGTCGGCGAGGTGGACATCCTCGTGAACAACTACGGCGTCGCGGAGCCGGGAAGCTGGGAGAGCCCGACCGCGGACTGGATCGACCTCTACGAGAAGAACGTCCTGTCGGGAGTCCGCATGGTCCAGGCATTCACTCCGGGCATGCGCAGCCGGGGCTGGGGACGCGTGCTCTTCGTCAGCACGGTCGGCACGGTCCGGCCGAACGCGCTGATGCCCCATTATTATGCCTCGAAGATGGCGCTCCTCAACGCGACCGTCTCGCTCGCCAAGGAGCTCGCCCATACCGGCATCACCGTGAACTGCGTCAGTCCGGGCATCGTCGCGACCGAGGAGATCCGGGAACGCTTCGAGCGACGCGCGGCGAAGGCGGGCGAGCCCACCGACTGGCCGAGCCTGGAGAGCCGGATCGTCCGGGAGTTCATGCCGAACCCGACGGGCATCGTCGGGAATCCCGAAGACATCGGCCATCTGGTCGCCTTCCTCTCGAGCGACAAGGCCCGCTACGTCAACGGAGCGAATCTCCGCATCGACGGCGGCGCCGCGGACTCGACGGGCTAGCGGCCGGCGCTCTCGGCAGGGTCGACCCCGCTTCCCGGGCGGGCATCTCGATCGGGCTTCCCGTTCGGGCCCGACGCTCAGGCGACCCGCCTCTCGCTCCTCCGCCGCTCGAGCTCGAGCAGGATCTCCTGATGCCGCAGGCGACCGAGCGGATAGTCCCGGGCGATCCACGCGCTGATCAGGACGAAGACCACGGGCAGGAGCGCCGTCATCGCGCGAAGCGTCCAGAGCACGAACGGCTCGTTCGGCCGGCCGGGCTCGAATCCGGCCCACCCGAGCACGTTCAACGCGAAGGCCACGCCGAGTGCCCCAGCCAGCTTCCTCAAGAACGTGAAGACGCCGACATAGAGGCCCTCACGCCGCTCACCCGAGTGGATCTCGTCCTCGTCGGCCACGTCGGCGACCATCGACCACGGGATCATGTCGGCTGCCGAGTAGCCGCAGCCGGCCAGGCAGGTGAAGAGGATCGTCCAGCCGAGGGACCACTCCGGCTGGTTCACGAAGAGGCATCCGAGCCCGAGGACCCAGCCCACGCAACCGCACAGATAGATCGTGGCCTTGTCCCGACCCCGCGCTGCCCGGAGCCAGAAAGGCATCGAGAACACGACCGAGAGCAGGAAGCAGCCCATCACGATCTCGAAGTCCCCGGGTCTCCCGATCACGTACGTGAAGTAGTGGAGGAAGAGTGCCATCGGAAGGTCGATCGCCATGCGGCCGAGCGTGAAGAGCCCGAGGAGACGTCGGAAGCTCGCATTCTCGCGAAGCAGGCGCAGCGAGTCCGGGAGGGTCAGCTGCGAGGGGGCCATACGATCCGGGCGCTCGTAGGTCACCCGATGGATCGGAATCCAGGGCAGGAGGATCCAGACGGAGAGCACCCCTCCGGCGACGGCCCAGGCCGACGCGTCCCCGCCGAGCGCATCCGCGAGAGGCTTGAAGCAGGTGAGCGTCACGAGGGTTCCGAGGATGGACGAGACCGAGCGGAAGGTGGCGAGCGCATTCCGCTCCTGATAGTCGTCGGTGAGCTCCGGGAGAAGCGCCTGATAGGGCACCGCGACCACCGTCATGCTCACACTGAAGAGCGCGTAGACCGCGGCGTAGTAGCCGAACTCGAGGGTCGGGCTCCCGATCGACGGCCCCGCCCAGATCGCGGCGAACGAGAGCGAGAAGGGCAGTGCCCCCAGCAGCAGGTAGGGTCGGCGGCGACCGGCGCGCCACGCGGTCCGATCGGAGAGACGCCCCATCCAGACGTCGGTGAGCGCATCCACGCCGCGTCCGACCAGCGGAACGAGCCCGGCGAGACCGATCGGCATCCCGACGACCTCGGTCAGGTAGAAGGGCAGGATCATCGTCAACGCGACGAGCGACACGTTGATCGAATGGTCGCCGAGGCCATAGATCAGCTTCAGGAGCAGCGGTAGGCGTTGGCCCTGCACGCGGAGAGCCTACACGAAGCAGCGGCGAAGGAACGACCCTCGGACTATGCTCCGCGCGCCATGGCTTCCTCAGCACTTCGACGAATCGCCGCGATCGACTGGATGAGAGGCTTCGTCATGATCCTGATGGCGGTCGATCATGCGTCCCAGACGTGGAACCAGGGCCGCTTCTCCGCGGACTCCGCCTACCTGCTCGACCCGCAATCGGGTCATCCCGTCTGGATGGCCGGAGACGGGCTCGAGCCGCTTCAGTTCATGACCCGTTGGATCACCCATCTCTGCGCTCCGACCTTTCTGTTCCTCTCGGGAACCTCCCTCGCGATGAGCCTCGAGAAGCGCCGAAGCGAGGGATCGAGCGAGCGCTCGCTCGATCGCCATCTGCTGATCCGGGCGGGTGTGATCCTGGCCTTCGAGGGCGGGCTCTCGCTCCTGGCCGCCCGCGGTGTCCTGATCCTCCAGGTCCTCTTCGCGATCGGTGCGTCGATGCTGGCCATGATCGCGCTTCGACGTCTCCCGACCCGCGCGCTCGTCGGCCTCGCCCTGCTGTGGCTGGCGGGTAGCGAGCTCGTCCTGATGCATTTCTTTCCGATCGGCGCGGACGAGAGACCGCTATGGGCCCGCCTGCTCTTCGTGCCTTCGTACTCGAGTCCCGTGACCGTGCTCTATCCGATGACGCATTGGCTCGCGATGATGGCGCTCGGCTGGGCCTTCGGGCGCCATTGGCTCGAGCAGCCGGAGACCGAGCACGGGAGACAGCAGGTCGAGAAGCTCCTCCTGCTCTCCGGCTTGACGGCCCTGCTCGCCTGGGCCTATCTCCGCAGCCGGAACGCCTACGGAAACATGGGGCTGCTGCGCGACGACACCAGCGTCCTGCAGTGGCTGCACATGAGCAAATACCCGCCCTCGCTCACCTTCTCCTGCATGGAGCTCGGCTTGATGGCGCTCTGCCTGGTCGCCTTCCTCCGCTTCGAACGGCGGATGGAGGGCGCTCCCAATCGATGGAACCCGCTCCTCGTCTTCGGGCAGACGGCGCTCTTCTTCTACGTGCTGCATTTCGTCCTGCTCGGCGGGTCGGCCCTCGTCCTCACGGGCGGCCTGATGCAGCGTGACCTGACCGCGGCCTGGATCGCCGCCGCCGTCGTCCTCGTCGCGCTCTATCCCGTCTGCCTGGGGTTCCGGGCGCTGAAGCGGCGACATCCGAGGAGCCTTCTCCAATACCTCTGAGCGCGGCGAATCCGGGAAGGCTCCGTGGACCCGAGGGCCCGCCAAGGGCGAGCGGACGACTCTCCTCGCCTCCGTCTCGGCCCGTCTTGGCCGAAGAGCTCGACAGAGCGCCGGAGCTGCTCTCGAGAGCCCCTCGATCGGGATCCGTGAGACAACCTCTAGCTGATGAGCTTCAGGGAGAGCGGATACGGCCAGGCCTCGCCGTGATTCGCCTTGATCCCGCCGATGATCGGGAACACGACGCTCAGGACGCCCAGGATCAGGAAGCCCAGGGTCCCGATCAGGACGACCGTGAGGACGGCGCAGACGAGCGAGTAGAGGAAGACGCTGATCAGCCAGTTCGCCACGATCTTTCCGTGCACGTCGACGATCGGATACTCGTCCTTCTTGATCTGCCAGAGGACGATCGGTGCGACCAGGCCGGCCAGAGGAACGAGATAGCCGCAGAGAACCGAAAAATGCACGAACATCGCCCACTGGTTCGCCTTGGCGTCGCTGCTCTGTGTCGGCGGATGGATTTCGGTCATCGGATGCCTCCTTGAGAATTTCCGATCGTCCGATCGGAGAGATCGGAGGTCCCTCTCGACGCCGGCGACGCCGGCGACGCCGGAGACGAGAGCCCTCTCGAGAAGGGGACAGCATATCATGAACGCAGCCGCCCCCGTTGGGCGGATACGCACCCGTCGTCCGGCTTCCGCGAGCTCGCGGCGAGCCAGCGTCAGGCCTCTCCGGTCTCCAGCTCCTCCTTGCGCGTCTTCCACTGCTTGATCGTCGCGGCGAAGTGAGCCGGGTTGTAGATGTCCTCCTCGAAGGACCACTTCATGTGGCCGGCGTACTTGAGCAACGTGAAGTTGTACTGCTGATGAAGGGACCCGTCTCCCGGGTCGATCATGCGGTTCCAGACCTGACAGACGACCCAGCCGCGCTCCTCGTCGATCACGTACCACTCGATGGGGAAATAGCGCATGTCGCGCACGACCGGCGCCGACATCGCGGACTGGATCCAGTTGAAGATCGCCTCGCGTCCTCCGAAGGTGCCGTAATGATGCTCGATGTAGGTCGCGTCCTCGGTGAAGAGGTCGGCCCAGGGACGCCAATCGCCCGACGTGCCGGCGCGCAGCGCCGTCTCCTGATACAGCTGAAAGGCTTCTTCGAGCTCTTCGCGACTCCAACGACCCATCTGTACTGCTCCTTCCGTGTCTGCGTCTGGCGGATGGCCGACGGCTTCTCGTCTCCCGGCTCCACGCGTTCGCGTCGTCTCGGTCATGACACCTCTCGAAGCGCGGGGCATCGATCTGCGCTCGAGTCGCGTCGCCTCCCTCTCGGGGTCCGAACGGCAGGCTTCGAACGAGACGCCTTCGATTCTACGGCTGCGAGTCGCCATCGGAAAGACGCGCCGACTTCGCGCTCCCGGGCCTCCCGACCTGCTAGATTGACGCGTCGAGGAGTTGAAGCCGTGTCCGATTTCCGAATTCCCTCTCGCCATCGCTTCGAGCGAGTCGCCAACTTCCGGGACCTCGGCGGTCACCGGACGCGCGACGGAAGGCGCCTCCCCCACGGCCGCCTCTTCCGGAGCGGCCATCTCGGCCACGCCTCGGACGCGGATCGCGCGATCCTCTCGACCTTCGGGCTCCGCAAGGTCTTCGACTTCCGGACCCTCTCCGACATCGAGATGGACGGCCCCGACCGACTGCCCGAGGGCGCCGAGTCGGTCCAGCTCCCGATGCCCGACCCGGCGCAGGGCCGCGGAATCCGGGCGATCCTGGAGGAGAGCGGACCCGACCGGCTGGAGGAGTTCTTCGGCGGCGGTCAGGCCGAGGAGCTGATGCGGTCCTCTGCCGCCGGCCTCGTCCGGGAGCGCCGTGAGCCCTATGCCCGTTTCCTCGAGGCCCTGGCGGAGGCCGACGCCGTCCCGGCGCTCTTCCACTGCTCCGCGGGCAAGGACCGAGCGGGATGGGCGGGATCCGTCGTGTTGCTGACGCTGGGCGTGCCCGAGGAGGAGGTGATCGAGCAATACCTCCTCAGCAACCGGTCGGCGGAGGAGATCATCGAGCGACAGCGGAGCCATGGCCGCGAGATCTGGAACGATGTCCTGCGGCCCCTGCTGGAGGTTCGTCGCGAATACATCGAGGCCTCCTTCGAGGCCGTCCACGCGGACTGGGGGAGCTTCGAGGGCTACCTCGAGAAGGGGCTCGGGATCAGCGAGGCCCAGCGGGACGCGATCCGCCGCAATCTCCTCGACGACTCCTGAGACGGTCGTCCTCGACGCAGCTCCGGGAAGGGCGCCGCTACGACGACCCAGCGCGGCGCCGCACGGCGCAGCCTCGGGCTTCGCGGACGGCTTCCGTCCGATCCCTCTCGCGCCCTCCCGGCCCCGCTCAGGAGTCGGTCGTCAGGAGCTCCAGCAGGTTTCCGTCCGGATCCCGGAAGTAGACCGACTGGCCGAGCTTGCCATCGGCGGCCGGTCGATCCACCGGCCCCAGCTCGATCTCGACGCCCTCTTCCATCAGCATCCGCTCCGCCTCGACGATCGGCCCCTCGAAGCGGAAGCAGAGATCGCCCGATCCCGGCATCGCGACCCGCGCGTGGGGCTCGGCGGGCGCGGAGGCCGAGTGGATGCTCAGTCTGCTCGCCCCGATCTGGAGCAACACGACCGGGATCTCTCCCGCGCGCCAGAGCGCTTCGAAGAGGCTCTCGGCTCCGAGCACGCGCTTGTAGAAGTCGAGTGTCGCCTCCGGATCCGCGCAGGTCAGGGCCACGTGATCGATTCCTCGGATCGGCATCGTCGCCCGGTCTCCTCTCTTCCGACGGGGTCCCTTCCGACGGGGTCCCTTCCGACGGCCAGATTCCGCCGGGCTCCCGTCCGACTCGCCCCGGATCAACCCGGATCGTTGCAGAGCTTCGCCACGATCTCCTCGAGGGCCCCGTCCGCGAGCGCCCTCATCTCTTCATCCGTCCGGTCCTGGATCGGATGCTCGACGTAGACCGCGATCGGCGTCGTACCGAGCGCCCGGGCCTGGGCCTCCGCGCCGTCGACGAACTCGACCGTCGACACGAAGACGCAGGGAACACCCCGATCCTCCAGGTCCACCGTGTCGTGCACACTGCACGACGTGCAGCTCCCTCAATCTGCCAGCGCCTCGACGACGGCGTCGCATTGTCTCGCGATCTCGGATCGAAGATCGACCGGCGCGGGCTTCGTGAACGTGGGCTTCTTGAAACGGAGGACGCGAGCCCCTCGCGCCTCGAGCCGATTCTCGAGGCGATCGAGGAAGACGTCGCCGCGCATCTTGGCGATGTCGAGGAGCCCAACGGTACGGCCCTCGAGACGTTCGAGTCGCTCGGCTCGGGGTCGTTCGGCGGGCACACGCTCGCTCGTCGGATCGAGGAGAATCGTCATGACCGGACTCCTTCCTGGGCCGCGAAGGTCTCACCATCGCTGGAGAGGCCGCCGCTCGAGAGATCACCCCTCGAAGAGCCGTCTCCGATCGGTCGGCAGACGGGCTGGCTGCCCATCTCGCCATTGGCCCATCCCGGGATGATCGCAGAGAAGAGGCCGGCACCGCCACCGACATGCACGACGAGCAGTCCGCCGGGTCGGAACTTCGGCAGGTCGCGATCCCGCACCGCCTCGGGAAGCCCCTCGGCGATCCCGCCGGCGCCGCGAACCACCTCGCTGCCCCGCACTCGCGTGAGGTCATGCAACCTCGCGACGAGGTCCGCCTTGGACCAGCCCGCCTCCCGGAACACGCGGGCATGCTCGGGCGACACGGCCACGATCGCGTCGAAGGCCAGCACCATCTTCGGCGTGTACATCGTCCGGAGGCTCGCGGCGAAGCTCCGGGCCAGCGACTCGGGCTCGCGCGAGGTCTGATCGACGATCGTGCGCGGCCCCTCGCCCGGAAAGAGCGTCACGGTATCGATCCCCTCCTCGAATCCCAGGTCGGTCGAGAGCGGCGACCAGGGAGATCCCTCCTCGTCCTCGGCGAAGCAGAAGGACAGCTTGCCGGGATTGCCCAGGGTCGCCCGATCGACCTCTCCCGGCCGGCCGCCACCGACGTTCCGGATCACGAGCTGCAGCGCACGACCGATCGTCGCGTTCGCGCGGTGCCCCTGACCGAACACGTTCTTGCCCGAGTTCAGGCCGACCCGCCGACGGATCGGTCCGTTGACGATCAGCACGGGACCGGCCGACATCGTCGTCGCCAGCAATCCATGGATGTTGAAGGCGTCCGTACAGGCGGCCTCGACGGCCGCGAGGACGATCGGCAGGTACTCGGGCTTGCAGCCGGCCATGACGGCATTGATCGCGACCTTCTCCACCGTGCACGGAGCCAGGTCCGGCGGAACGATCGCGACCGTCTCGTCCGGCGCCCGGGACGTCCCCTCGAGCATCGCCAGGACCCGGGCCTCGGTGGGCGGCACGACCGGAAGCCCGTCGCTCCAGCCGCGCTCGAAGCCGACCTCCAGCTCGTCCTCCAGGCTCGCAACCTCGATGCGGCGCGCCTTCAGCTTCGAGCCGCCGAACCGCACGGCGAGCCCCGACGCGTGCGCCGGGTCGACCGACAGCGATCCACAGCCGGGCCTCATGGCGGGCAGCCCCGGACCGAGCCCCTCGACTCCGGTGAGCGTCTCCCACTCCTCCCGATGCCAGCCGAGCGCACGCTCGACCTCCCTGCCCGACTCGACACGCAGGAGCGTCGGAACGGCCTCGACCTCGTGCTGCCACGAGACGGCCAGGTCGCGGTCGTCCCGGCGTGAGACCTCCGGCGGAAAATCGGGATCGTCCTGGCTGTAGACGGTCAGGGGGACCTGGCGCGCGATCGCGGCCAGCACCGGCGCGACGAGCTCGCAGGTCGGGCAGTCCCGCTTCACGAACGCCACGATGCCCGACGGCAGCTCGGGCCGCTTCGACCCGGCGGCGTCGGCCGCCGCGGCGGAGACCGAAGTGGATTCTCGACTCATGGTCCGAGAATACCCGATCCGGGCCCCCGATCGGGATGGCCTTCGACTGCTAAGGTCGGGGCTTCCCGCGCGACCCCCGTTCACGGAGGCTCCATGCCCGGCCCCCTCGCTGGCTACCGCATCGTCGACCTCACGAGCATGATCTCCGGCCCCCTGGCGACGATGATCCTCGCAGATCAGGGCGCGGACGTGATCAAGGTCGAGCCGCCGGGCGTCGGAGACCTCGTGCGCCGCCTCGGCAGGCCGCGCGGCGGCATCACGGCGACCTTCGCGACGACGAATCGAAGCAAGAGGTCGATCGTGCTGGACCTGAAGGACGCGGCGGATCGCCAGGCCTTCGAGGCGCTCGTGGCGACCGCAGACGTTCTGGTCCAGAACTTCCGGCCGGGTGTCGCGGATCGCATGGGTATCGGAGAGGCTGCCCTGCGCCGGCTCCGGCCCGATCTGATCTACGTCTCGATCTCGGGCTTCGGCGAGACCGGCCCCTATGCGCGCAAGCGCGTCTACGACCCGCTGGTTCAGGCGCTCTCGGGGCTGGCCACGATCCAGGGCGATCGCGGCGCGGGCCGACCGCGCATGGTGCGCCTGATCATCCCCGACAAGATCACTGCGCTCACCGCTGCCCAGGCGATCACCGCCGCGATCCTGGGACGCGAGCGCACGGGCCGGGGGGAGCACGTCCGGCTCTCGATGCTCGACGCGATGGTGGCGCTCGCCTGGCCCGAGGGCATGGCGGGCCTCACCTTCGTGGGCGACGAGAACGAGCTCCCCCGCAACGCGCTCGCCCAGGACCTCGTCTTCGAGACCGCCGACGGCTGGATGACCGCTGGCGCCGTCTCCGACTCGGAGTGGGAGGGGCTCGCCCGGGCCCTCGATCACCCGGAGTGGCTCGAGGACGAGCGCTTCCGGACCGCGGGCGGCCGGGTCGCCTATGCGAAGGAGCGCCTCGATCAGACCGCGGCCGTCCTGAAGACGCGGACGACGGAGGATTGGCTCGCGCGGCTCGACGCCGAGCAGGTTCCCTGCGCGCCGATCCTGCCGCTCGCCGAGGTCATCCGACATCCCCAGATCGAGGCGAACGGACTGATCGTCGAGAGCGAGCATCCCGTCGCCGGTCCGCTCCGCCAGCCGCGCCCGGCAGCCCGCTTCGAGTCGATGCCCGCCCGGATCGGCCGCCCGGCTCCAGCCCTCGGCGAGCACACCGACGAGGTCCTGCGCGAGCTCGGTCTGGAGCGTACGGCTTCCAGCGCCCATCCCGAGTCCCCCGGCTCCGACGCGCCGAGCTCCGACGGCTCTTCCGACGGTCTGTCCGAGAATCCAGCCCATGAACCGATCGACGATCCGATCGACGAAAGGAAACGACGATGACCCGAACCCACGAATCGCTCACGAACGGACAATGGCGGCTGCGCCGAAGACCGGAAGGCATGGTCCAGGAGTCGGACTTCGAGTACGTCGAGGAGCCGGTGCGCGCGCTCGAGGAGGGCGAGGTCCTGGTTCGCAATCTCTACCTCGCCTTCGAGCCCGCGATGCGCGGATGGATCGAGGATGCGCCGAGCTATCTGCCGCCGGTCGAGATCGGCGCCGTCATGCGCTCCTCCACCGTCGGGCAGGTGATCGAATCGCGAATTCCCGAGCATCCGGTGGGCCAGCTCGTCTCGGGCATGCTCGGCTGGCAGCAATACGTGATCGCTCCCGGCGAGCTCGGACCGCTCGGACGCCTCAGCCCGGTGCCCGACGGCATTCCGCCGTATCGGGTCCTGAGCCTGCTCGGCACGACTGGCCTCACGGCCTATTTCGGAACCCACGACATCCACCCGGTCCGTGAGGGCCAGCCCGTACTCGTCTCGGGAGCCGCGGGCGCGACCGGCTCGGTGGCTGCCCAGATCGCCCGGATCCGGGGCGCCTCGAAGGTCGTCGGTATCGCCGGAGGCCCCGACAAATGTCGCTGGCTGCTCGAGACGGCGGGCCTCGACGGGGCGATCGACTACAAGGGCGAGGACGTCGGGACCCGGCTCGACGAGGAGTTCCCGAACGGGATCGAGCTCTTCTTCGACAACGTCGGCGGCGACATCCTGGACGCGGCCCTGCTTCACATGGCCGACCACGGCCGCATCACGATGTGCGGCGCGATCTCCGGCTACAACGAGAAGGAGCTTCCGCCCGGCCCGAGGAACATCCGGCAGATCGTCACCCGTCGACTCACGGCCCGCGGATTCATCCTGCTGGACCATCTGGCGCAGGCTCCGAAGGCGATCGAGGAGCTCGGTCGCTGGAGCGCCGAGGGCCGGATCACCGTCGAGGAAGACATCCAGCAGGGCTTCGAGAACACTCCGAAGACCTTCCTGCGCCTCTTTCAGGGCAAGAACCTCGGCAAGCAGCTCCTCCAGATCGCCGAGCCCGAATAGCAGGGAGCGCCCGTCACTCGTCCATCGGTCCAAGGCCGACGACCGACGATCCACGGCCGACGACCGACCCAGGGCTCAAGCCACGCTCGCCTTCCGGGTCGTCTCCTCCGCCGTCGGATACACGAGATCCGGGATCCGGTAGACGTCGGAGAGAGCGGCCATGAAGTCCGCGTCCTCGAGTGGGTCGGCGGGGCGCTCGATCGCCAGGCCCCGATCGGAGAGGTCGGCCAGGAATCGCTCGACGACGCCGTCGAGCGTGAGGTCGTCGAGGTGCTCCTCCCGGACCCGTCTCGCCTCGTCGTCCGCGAAGACCTCTGCCTTCCAGGAGACGCTGATGCGGATGGCTTCGTAGGGGTAGCGCGCGATCTCCTCGTCGCGATCCCGGACGATCCAGTCTCCGGAGTCGTCGGGAGCCGGCATCAGCTCCGACTCGAGGCCGGCCTCGGGGGTCTTCGTGACCTCGCCCACAGTGCCCACACGATGGAACATGAAATCGTTGTCGCCGACGGCCGCACGATTCGAGAAGGGCGGCTGGAGGG
>CAYXLY010000080.1:0-12772 GCA_964466005.1 uncultured Spirochaetaceae bacterium
CCCGGGCGAAGGTCGCCCGACGCCATCCGATTCGCCTCGTCGCGCAGCCGGGAGAGCGCGCTCCGGAGGTCCTGACAGACCAGGCTTCCGATCAGGAGCGCGCACGTCACCATCACCACGCAGACCCAGAAGACGGCCTGGTTCATGTTTCCCAACGCGAGGTCCAGACTGTCCCGGTCGACGACGGCGAGCAGGAGGGAGCCGTCCGCCATGCGACGATAGGCGCCGACGTCCCGCCCGCCGCTCGGGGCGAGCCGCCCGCCCTGCGGATCCCCTCCGGCGAGCTCCCGATCGAGGGTCGCCCGAAGCTCGGGTGAAGCGGCCGCGAGAGCGAGCCTCCCTCCTTCGCTCGGGAGGACGTGCAGGATCGTCAGGTCGTTCGGCCAGAGCGCCCGATCCGGGAGGCGAGCCTCCACGCGCGAGCCGATCGGCAGCGAGGCATCTGCCCTCGCCACGGAGGCGAGCGCCGCCTGGCTCCAGTCGACGGCCGCCTCCTCGGCGGCGACCCGCAAGCTGTCGTACACGACGTTGACCACGAGCAGGACGCTGGCCAGCGCCGGCAGCGTGACCGCGAAACGCAGCTTCTGGACGAGCGACAGACGATCGACGAGAACGGCTCGACCCGCCGGATCCCCGATGGCGGCCGCGATCTCGCCGCAGAGCCCGGCAAAGCTCCGCTTGACCCAGTAGAAGACGAGCGCCGAGGCGAAGAGGGAGCCGACGAGGGTCGCGGCGACGTAGGTCCGGATGCGAGCCCACTCGAGCCAGCCCGAATGGCCCAGGAGCTCCATCGCGACGGGAAAGATCAGCGCGGGCAGGAGGCTCACCACGAGCTCACGACGCTGCATGCGGATCGGCAGGCCCGCCAACGTCGAGAAGGCGGCCCGGGCCATGTCGACCCGGCCGGGGTCATCCTCGCGACCGTCCACGTAGCGCCAGACCGGCTCCATCTCCGGGCGATGGCGGGTCTCGAAGATCCATCCCACGATCCCCCCGTAGACCAGCAGGCAGGCCCACCAGGTCGCCCACTCCGCCGCGGGCAGGTCCGTGAGCAGCAGCATGTAGCCGAAGACACCGAAGAGCGTCGGCAGCGAAGCCGTCGACTGGATCAGACGGAGCTTGCGGCGGAAGGTCCGGGATCGGGCATCGGGGCTCGTCGGGCTCATGCCTCGCCTCCCGCTCCGTCTGCCTCGGAGCCCCGGGCCGCCCGGTCCGGAATCGCCGATCGGTAGACCCGTTCGAGCAGCGTCTCCAGGGAGAGCACCATGATCGGCGGCTCGCCCGGGCGACGGACGACGTGACGAACGGCGTCGTATCCGGCCTGCGAGGCCAGATCCGGGACGTCTTCGAGCCGGCTCGATTCGATCGAGAGGACGTCGGTCGCGGCATCCACCAGGAGTCCCAGCACGAGGCCTTCGAGGTCCAGGATCAGGATTCGCGCGCGCTCCCCATGGACGCTCGGCCCCTGCCCGAGCGCCCTCGAGAGATCCAGCACGGGAATCACCATGCCGCGCAGGTCCACGATGCCCTCGATCAGCTCGGGTGCGCGGGGAAGGGGCGTGATCTCGGTCCTGCGGACGATCTCGCGGACCGTGTCGATCTCGATCGCGAAGGCGGTCCCGTTCACCTCGAAGCAGGCGAGGTTCACGTTCCCCGCGTCGAGCATGCCGGTCAGCGGCTCAGCCATGGCGCACCTCCAGCGCCCGGTCCACGTCCAGGATCGAGACGAATCCGTCCTCGCGGCGGAACATCTCCACGACGGCCGCGATCTCGAAGCCCTGCGGCGGCAGGATCTCGCGCTCCGCCACGCGATGCACCTCGCTGACCGAGTCGACCAGGACGCCTGTGACCCGATCTTCGCCGTCGTGCAGCACCAGGATCCGACTTGCCCGGTCGGTCTCCGGCGTCGGCAGCCCGAGCTTCCGTCTGAGATCGATGACCTCGACGATCTCGCCTCGAAGGGGGACGACCCCGAGGAGCCACGCCGGCGCCCGAGGCACCCGAGTGAGGCTCCGCATCCGGATGATCTCGCGGACACGTTCGACCGGAACGGCGTAGGCATTGCGGTCCAATCCGAAGACCAGGAGCTCGCGCGGGATCTCTTCCGATGCCTCCACGGACTCGCCCCGCAGTCGGAGGGCGGTCTCGCGTCCGAGGGCGTCCCAGGCGGGGGGGGTCGGAGACGTCACGTCGGGATGGCTCATGCGGCCTCCCGGCGTCGCAGGGCATCGGCGACGATCGAGGAGACGTCGATCACGAGGATGGCGCCTCGATCGCCGAGCTCCGTGGCTCCGGCGATGCCCCGGATCTGCTGGAAGGGGCCCTGGATCGGCTTGATCACCGCGTCCTGCTGACCCTCCAGTCGGTCCACGAGGAGCCCGAGCCGCTGCTCTCCCATCGCGAGGACCACGACGAACTGCCGCTCGGCGCGACCGTCCGACTCGATCTCGAGCTCCTCGCCGAGCCGACGCAGCAGCAGGGGCTCGCCGCGCAGGTTCAGGATCTCCCGCCCCTCGCTCCGCCCGATCTCCTCCGGCTCGACGACCAGCGTCTCCATGACGGAGCTGAGAGGAATGGCGAAGCACTCCGATCCGACTGCGACCATCAGCGCCTGGACGATGGCGAGGGTGATGGGCAGGGTGAAGGTCACCTTCGTGCCTCTGCCCTCCCGGGTCGAGAGCTCGACGGAGCCGCCCATCGCCTCGACGTTGGATCGCACGACGTCCATGCCCACGCCGCGCCCGCTCGTCTCGCTCACCTCGGCGCGGGTGGAGAGCCCGGGCTCGAAGACGAGCTCCAGCAGCTCCTTCTCGGGGAGGGTCTCCGTCTCGCCGATCAGGCCGCTGGCGACGGCCCGTTCCCGGATCGCGGCGACGTCCAGTCCGCGGCCGTCGTCCTCGAGCTCGATCACGACGTGGTTCCCGCGTTGGATCCCGCGGATCGAGATCCGACCCCGAGGCGGCTTCCCGATCCGAGCGCGCTCGTCGGCGGACTCGATGGCATGGTCGAAGGCGTTCCGGACGAGATGGACCAACGGATCGATCAGCTGCTCGACGATGAGCTTGTCGAGCTCCGTATCCGAGCCCTCCAGCTCGAGGGCCACCTCCTTGTCGAGATCCCGGCGAAGACGCCGCACGACCCGCGAGAGCTTCTCGAAGACCTGCCTCAGTGGGACCATGCGCACGTCGAGGACGCCCGCCTGGAGCTCCTTCAGCTTCCGGTCGAGCATCTTGTGGGTCTTGGTGAGATCCGCGCCGACGCGAAGCGTGCCCGGGTCGGCCATCAGGCGCTGTGCCACGCCGGCGATCGCGTTGCGTTGGATCACGAGCTCCCCGACGAGATTCATCAGCTCATCGAGCTTCCGGATGTCGACGCGGACCGTGTTTCCGACCGAGCGCAGGGATTCGAGGTCCGGTCCACCCGAAGCGGCGGCCGGCGTCTCCGATCCGGCGCCGGACGCATTCTCTGGTGCTCCCCCCTCTTCCCCGGCCTGCTCGCTCTCTCGCGAGCCCTGCCCCACCGGATCGATCCCCTCGGATCCGGTGGCGGGGGCTCCGATGTCGTCTGCCTGGCGACCGCTTCCAGGGGGTCCCGGATACGGGATCGCGCGCACGTCGGCTCCGATCGGATCGAGGTGATCGCGGAGCCGCTCGGGGTCGACCTCCGAGGCGACCAGGAGCGAGAAGCGAAGCTGGCTCTCGGGCGCCTCGCCTGGAGCGGGAAGCGTCGAGATCACCTCGCCGACCTCCCGGATCTCCGCGGAGAGCTGCGAGAGCCCGTCCTCGAACGTCGCGAGCTCGAAGCTGGCCCCGATCAGGACCAGCGTGCGTCCCTTTCGCAAGCTCTCCCGCAGCCGATGCTCCTCGTACTCGGTCAGTGCGCGCAGGAGCGAAGGATCGATCTCCAGGGAGTCGAGCGCGTCGATGGACTCGGGCTCCGGAGCGCGGACGGCCCCGTCGATGCGCGCGATGAACGCGGAGACCGTCTCCAGATCGGCTGCGGCCGAGTCCTCGTCCCGGGCCGCGCCATTCATCATCGAGCCCAGCAGGGCGACGCCCTCGTCGAGCAGCCCGATCGCGGGAGAGTCCGATGCGATCCGACCGAGCCGCAGTCCGTCCAGGACATCCTCGAGATGGTGCGCGAGCTCAGCGACCGGCTCGAGGCCGAACATGCCCGCGAGCCCTTTCAGGGAGTGGGCGGATCGGAAGATCCGGTTGACCAGATCGGGATCCACCTCCCGATCGCCCAGGCGTTGATCGTGGAGCTCACCGAGATCCTCGACCATCCGGTCGAGCGTCTCCTCGGCTTCGGAGACGAACTCGCGCTGCTCCGTGCGTCTGGCCGCGCTCGACTTCCTGCCGGGCTTCGCCTTCGTGCCCGTCTTCGCGGCATCGTTCGCGTCGCTC
Organism: uncultured Spirochaetaceae bacterium; assembly: GCA_964466005.1. GTDB lineage: Bacteria > Myxococcota_A > UBA9160 > UBA9160 > UBA4427 > UBA4427. Next base: position 4,407 of record CAYXLY010000080.1, read on the forward strand.
TTCTTGCGGGCGCGTCGGGCGGCCATGGCCGACTAGCTCCCCGCGCGAGCAGCCGCGAGCAGATCCATCACCACCTGTCGAAGCAGCTCGGGATCGAAGGGCTTGACCAGGTAGGCGTCGGCCCCCAGCTGCAGCCCCTTGTCGCGATCCCGATCCGATCCCTCCGTCGAGACGATCACCAGGGGGATCGAGGCATGTCTGGGGTTGTTCTTGATGAACGAGACCAGCTCGAGTCCGTTGATGTCCGGCATGTTGATGTCCGTCACCACCAGATCGAAGGACTCGCGCGGAAGGAAGCGCAGCGCCTCGAAGCCGCTCTCCGCCTCCACGATCTTGACGGGTCGATCGAGGTCTTCGAGGCTGGAAGCGAGCAGGGATCGCATCGTCGCCGAGTCTTCTACGATCAGAATGCGCTGCAAGGCCGCTTCCCTCCCCGAGAGCCGTGTCGTTCCGAGCGGGATCCGCTCTCTACGACCGCTCTTCGTATCGGCATCCAGGACGCCGTCTTGAGACACGGACGGTGCCTTTCGATCTTCCGGGGAGCCCACTCGCGAGGGCTTTCAGCCCCTTGGCCGCTCCGCGGATTCGGGAGGTCGACCGGCGTCGGGGGTCTCCTCGCTCTCGGCGAGGGCGCGTTCGAGGGCTGCGTGATCGAGAGCGATTCCGGCATGATGGAGGACGACCTCGAGACCGCTCGGATCGGGGAGCTCGCTCCCGCCCGGCCCCGAGTCCGCGCCATAGACCAGAGCGATCACGGCGCCCGAGCTCTCGATCGGTCCGACATAGGCGGGAAGCGTCTCGGGAAGCCCGAGATGGGCGAGGAGCGCCCGATCGCCTTCTCCGTCGGGCCTCCCCCGTGCTGCGCTCCGGGTCTCGAGGACCCGGCCGATCCATCCATCGCGAACGCTCTCGAGGTCGATCGGCGGGAGCGCAGTCGCGGGGCGCTCCAGGGCCGGGACACCGCGACCCGCGATCGGGATGATCTGCCGATCCCGCACCGCCAGAACGACCACACGGGGGAAGAGCCGAGCGGCGAAATCCAGCACGACGGGGAGGATGGCGCCGCGTGAGGAGGCGTCGCGGAGCCGGGCCGTGGTCTCCTTCACCTCGGAGAGACCGACCGAGCGCGGACCCGTGTCGGCAGTGCGCTTCCCCAGCGAGCGTGAATCCCCTGACCGCGCGACCCCGGCCCCCGCCAGCGCCTCGGCGACCGTCTCCGAGAACCCGCGTGCTCCGACCTCCTCCGTGCTCTCCGGGCCCCCTCGGAGGCATCGCCGAGCAGGGCGCTCCAGAATGGCATCGAGACCCGAGAGCGGACGCGCGTCCGGCGCCACGCCCGCCTCTCGAACTCCGATGATGGGCAGCCCCGGCGCCTGGAGCTTCAGGCGCTTCACGAAATCGGGAAGTCCACGGATCCCGGACAGGGGATCGACCTCCGTCCCGGTCGACAGCAGGACGACCGGTCGCTCGCCCCGGACGACGTATTGACGGATCCGAGACAGTCCCTGCTCCGCCTGCTGGAAGACATGGACCCGAACGAAGAGATGCTGAAGGGTCGCCTTCATCCACTCGAGAGCGGAGACGTCGGGATCGATGAGAACGGCGGGCTGCATGGGAGCGGTCGAGGCTCGCGGCCATGCAGGCTCCGGCCGGTGGGGCGGACCCGTCTCACTCGACGGGTGGGGCCCCTTCGGCCCGTGCGGCCAGGAGGGATCGATCGGCGCGGCCGTCCGAGCGCCCTCCGCGATCTCCGGCTCGCTCCCGGGCTCGCGCTCGCGCGCCTCCTGACTCGCCAGGACCGTCTCGACGACGACGTCCAGAGCCTCCCGGGTCGGCTCCGCCTCCGGCTCCGGCTCCGGCTCCGGCTCCGGCTCCGATACGGGCAGCGCGTCGGGACCGCCCGGGAGCCCGTCGGGAGCCGCGTCCATCGAGCCCGAGGAGGCCTCCCTGCGACCGGCCTCGTGCGCCCGCTCGTCTCGAAGTCGCATCCCCTCCATCGCCAGATACTGGGCGTTGAGGCAGCTCGAGAGAGTCAGTCGCGGATCCTCGGGATGCGCCTCCGTACGCACGTCGAAGCTGAAATCACCCCGCTGCCAGACGAACATCTCGAGGATCGCCGCCTCTGCGGACTCCCGGACCAGCGCCTCGATCCGTTCCGGGCCCACGCCCGTCTCCCGGGTCAGGGTCTCTTCGAGCGGGGCGCTCCGGGCAGCCGCGAGCGCCTCCGCGGTCTCGAAATCGACCGCATCGATGAAGCCGCCCCCGACCAGGATTCCGCGCAGATCGCTCGCCTGACCCTTCACGGAGGCGGCTTGGACCAGGCCGTCCCGAAAGACGATCCGCCCCTCCCCCTGGCTGCTCTGGAGAACGAGCACGCCGGACTTCTGCGACAGGCTGATGATCTGCAGGATGTCACCGAGGCTCAGGTCCTCGAGATTGCCGACCAGGCTCATGCCACCCTCCACGACTCCCGTGGGGTAAGCCGCGCATGCCAGAAGGAAGACGGACCGGGATCACGCCCGACCGACTGCCTTCTGAATCGGCTTGCCCGGGTGGGACTTGACCCGCAGAGGGCAGATCGGGGCAGAATCCCTACTTCCCGTCAGAGCTCAGCTCGGTCCGACGGCTTCAGGCCCCGCTCACAGGCTCTCTGGAAGCCTCGCTCGGCGCCACGATCTCGAGCCCCTCGTCTCCGGCGGCCCGGCGCGCATCGCCGAGTGCGCGAGCCACCGCGGAGAGCTCGCGAGACGGGACGCAGAGCTGTAGATGAAGCTCGGGCGGACCCTCCTGGCCGGAGGATTCGGAGTCTTCGCTCCAGGCTGCCCGCAGTCCCGCCACCAGCGCCGGCGCATGGCGTGGAAGGTCGTCGGAGGCCAGGCCCAGGGGAGAGAGCCCGACGCGGGCGCAGCGCAGGCCCCGACAGCGCAGGACGGCGCCCCGGATCTCGTCTCTCAGACGGCTCGCGTCGAACTCCGAGCGCGCGCCGAGCCCCAGCAGCAGGAGGCGAGGCGCCCGCAAGGCCCGACCGCAGCCGATCAGCAGGGCCTCGCCGCTGCGACCCGCGAGGTCGCCTGCCTCGATGCGACGGGAGAGACCGCCGCAGAGCCTCCAGTCCGCACGCCCCGCCCCGCCCCGCAGCGGCCTCTCGTCGCTGAAGAAGCCGGCCACCGCGATCTCGGCCTCGATCCGCTCGAGGGGCCGATGGGTGAGCTCGACGACGATCGGAGGGCTCATGCAGCGCGGACCTCGCGCGCGACCGCGTCGAGCACGCCGTTGACGAAGGGGGGCGAGCTGTCGCTGGCGAATCGACGCGCCAGATCGACGGCCTCGTCGATCACCACGGCCACGGGCGTATCCGTATGCTGGAGCTCGTAGACGGCGAGTCGGAGCACGTTGCGATCGACCACGGCCATCCGCGAGATCCGCCAGTTGCGCGTGTGCAGGCCGATCCGATCATCGATCTCCTCGCGACGTGCGATCACGGCGCGGACCAGCTCGCGGGCGAACTCGGCCGCGCTCGTCGGGACATCGAAGCTCTGCACGATCCGCGCGAAGACGCGATCGGCCTCCGCCTCCGGCTCTCCGACTCGCGAGCCGTGGCTCTCGTCGAACTCCTGCTCGGGATCGAGCGGCTCCCGACCCGGATGCGTCCTCGAGCCCAGGTCGATGGCATAGAGAGCCTGGAGCGCGATCTCGCGCGCGCGATGCCGACTGCCTCCGCCGGGGGCCGAGCCCTGCAGCTCGCGATCGCTCACGAAGACACTCCTTCGAAGGCGAGCGGTCCACGCCGCAGCCTCGCCATCTCGACGGCCGCCAGGGCGACGTCACCGCCCTTGTTGCCCTCACTGCCCCCGGCCCTGGCCAGGGCCTGATCGATGTCGTCGGTCGTGAGCACGCCGAAGCCGATCGGCACGTCGGAGTGCCGCATCACCTCTCGGACGCCGTCCGTCACGCCTCGACACACGTAGTCGAAGTGGGGCGTGCCTCCCCGGATCACCGAGCCGAGGGTCACGATGGCGTCGAACCGGCCGCTCTCGGCCACCCAGCGAGCGGCCTGCGGGATCTCGAAGGCACCCGGCACCCAGAACAGCTCGAGATCCTCCTCCGCCAGGCCCTGCCCTTCGAGGGCCTCGCGCGCGCCCTCGATCAGTCGGATCGAGACCAGATGGTTGAAGCGGGCCACGATCAGCGCGACGCGCAGGCCCGTGGCATCGAGCGACGGAGCGTGGGCCTTCATCGCGTGCTCCTCTCCTTCCGGGCTCTCCGGGCTCTCCCGGATCTGCGGGCTTCCTGGACCTCCCCGGCTGTCGCCTTCTTCCGACGCCCGGCACGCGGCCGGGATCCGTCGACGGCCCTGCGAGCCCCCTCGATCCGCGGCCCGGAGCCCGGGGATCGATGAACGACGCGGCCCTGGACATGGAGGTCGGGACCCCGTCGGCGGATCTCCAGGGGATCGATCCGAACGATCTCCGAGAGGGACTCGAGACCGAGCGGACCGAGCCCCGGCCGGCCATCGGAGCCCATCAAGCTCGGCGCAATCATCCAGTGTACCTCGTCCACGAGGTCGGCCCGCAAGAGGGCCGCAGCGAGCTGCCCCCCGCCTTCCACCAGGACGGTGGTCAGTCCCTCGACCGCGAGGCGCTCGAATGCCCTCTGGAGATCGATCCGCTCCCCGGCCGGCGTCGGCATCGCCAGCACCCGCTCGGCCTGCGCGCGGACACGGGCAATCCCGCGAGCCCCCTTGCGACACAGAACCCACGTCCGAGTCTCCCCCGGCGGCTGGAAGAGCCGCGCGGTCCGTGGGACGCGCAGGCGTCCATCGAGCAGGATTCGGATCGGGCGCCGCACGACTCTTCCGTCGCGGCGAGCGGTGAGCTCGGGATCGTCGGCCAGAGCGGTCTCGGAGCCCACGAGCACCGCGTCGACGCGCTCTCGCAGTCGATGCCCCCACGCCCTCGCGGCGGGTCCGGTGATCCAGCGCGATTCGCCGCCCGCGAGCGCGATGCGCCCGTCGAGCGTCGTCGCCAGCTTCAACGTCACCCACGGCCGCTGACGCTCACAGACCGAGATGAAGCCCCGATGCTGCTCCCGACACCGATCCTCGAGCAGTCGGACGACCTCGATCCCGCGCGCGCGAAGACGGCGATAGCCCCTTCCGGAGACGCTCGCGTGGGGATCTCGGCAGCCGCCCACGACGCGAGCGATCCCCGCCTCGACGATCGCCTCCGTGCAGGGGCCCGTACGGCCATGGAAGTCGCAGGGCTCGAGCGTCACCGCGAGCGAGGCTCCGCGCACGCTGCGTTCGCCATGACGCCGGCGTGCCTGGTCGATCGCGACGACCTCCGCATGCGGACCGCCGGGAGGCCTCGTGGTGCCGCGACCCAGGACGCGGTCTCCACGGTAGACCACGGCTCCCACGCTCGGGTTCGGATGGGTCCGCCCCTCGCCACGGGCGGCGAGGCGGAGCGCCTCTCGCAGCATGCGCTCATCCCGTGCGGCTGCGCTCTTCATCGCCCCGCGCTCGAGGGCCGAAGCGGACGATCGGTCCCTTCCGGATCTCCACCCTCCCTGGCGTCGGTCTTCTCGGGCAGCTCCGAGAAGAAGGCCACGTAGTCGCTGGGGCTGCTGAAGTCGAGAAAGACCGAGGCGAATCGAACCGCGGCGAGAACGTCGAGATCCGAGAGCTCCTCGAGCACCCGGCGACCGATGTAATCGCTGGTCACCTCCCGCTCGCCCGTCTCCTGGAGTCCCCGCTCGATCCGATCGACGAGCCGCTCGACCGCCTCGGTCGAGACGGGTCGCTTCACGCAGGCATGCTCGATCCCGTGCAGGAGCTTCCGCCGATCGAACTCCTCGCGCCGCTCATCGCGCTTGATCACGCGCGGCAGGATCTCTTCGACGCGCTCCCGGGTCGTGAAGCGACGACCGCATTCGTCGCATTCCCGACGCCGTCGGATCTCCGAGCCGTCGCGAGCGAGACGGGAATCGATGACGCGATTTCCATCGTCGCCGCAATAGGGACATTGCACGGGATCAGTCCGTCTCGGTCCACCGGTCCGGATAGAGCGGGAACCGGCGACACAGCTCCGCCACCTCGGCGCGAATCGAATCGAGGGCCTCGACGTCGCCGGGACGCTCGAGCACGCGGACGAGGAAGTCTCCGATCCGCGCCATCTCGGCCTCTCGCATGCCCCGGGTGGTCACGGCGGGCGTGCCGATGCGGACACCCGAGGTGATCATGGGCTTGCGCGGATCGAAGGGGACCATGTTCTTGTTCGCCGTGATCCCGGCCCGGTCGAGCGCGATCTGGGCTGCCTTTCCGGTCGTGTCGTGCCCGACGAGGGAGAGCAGGAAGAGGTGATTGTCGGTGCCGCCGGACACGACCTTGAACTCACGGCTCTGGACGGCGGTCGCCAACGCCTTGGCGTTGGCCACGATCTGCTCGCAGTAGGCCCGGAAGTCGGGCGAGAGCGCCTCCTGGAAGGCGACCGCCTTGCCCGCGATCACGTGCATCAACGGGCCTCCCTGGAGGCCGGGAAAGATCGCGCTGTTGATCTTCTTCGCGAAGGGCTCGTCGCACAGGATCAGACCGCCCCGGGGACCGCGCAAGGTCTTGTGCGTCGTCGTCGTGACCACGTGCGCCTGGCCCACCGGACTCGGATGCACCCCGGAGGCGACCAGGCCCGAGATGTGCGCGATGTCCGCGAAGAGGATCGCGCCCACCTCGTCCGCGATCTGTCGAAAGGCCGCGAAGTCGATCGTGCGCGAGTAGGCGGTCGCGCCACACTGGATCATCTTGGGGCGATGCTCGAGGGCGAGCTCGCGAAGCTGATCGAGGTCGATCCGCTCGTCCTTCTCGGATACGCCGTAGGGCACGATCCGGTAGTGCTTGCCGGAGAAGTTCACGGGACTGCCATGCGTGAGGTGTCCGCCGTGATCCAGGTTCATCGCGAGCACGGTATCGCCGAGCTCGAGGAGGGCCTGATAGACGGCCGCGTTCGCCTGGGAGCCCGAGTGGGGCTGGACGTTCGCATGCTCCGCTCCAAAGAGCTGCTTGGCCCGCTCGATGGCGAGCGTCTCGACCTCGTCCACCTCCTCGCAGCCGCCATAATATCGGCGCCCCGGATAGCCTTCGGCGTACTTGTTCGTGAGGACCGATCCGACGGCCTCGAGGATGGCCTCGGAGACGAAGTTCTCCGACGCGATCAGCTCGATCGAGAGGGCCTGGCGGCGACCTTCACGACGGACCAGGCGCGCGATCTCGGGATCGGTGCGGTCGAGATGGGGCGTCATGGAATGAGTCATGTCCGGGATTTCTCCTTGCCTTGCCTTGCCTTGAGAGATCGGGGCCTCTTGTGGCCGGGCGCTCGCGGGACGATCGACCGTCGACCTCGACGGGCCGACCTCGGTTGCGCACTCTCTCCGTCCTGCCCGAGCCGGACTCGGAGCGGTCCGGGCGACGAGCCCATCATAGGCCCCTGCCCCGCTCGGGTTCCCGCCACGCGCGTCGTGCCCTGACTGACACGGGAGCCCGAGAAGCGGCACTCGACCGACGGCCCATCTCACGTCATCGAGGAAGTCTCTTCGAGCCGATCGGGGCTCAGATCCTCGAGGGCCCCGTCGATTCGCCAGGGCCCTGCACTCCGGACCCCGAGACTGCCCGCCGAGACGACTCGCAGCCGCTGCCCCCGGACCATAGCGGCCTGCCCCCTACCGGTCAGCTCGCCTCACACCCGGGGCTCTCTGCGCTCCACGTCGCGGCCGGACCCGGGACGCCCTCGCGAGCGCGCGCTCGAAGCGTCGATCCTCGCCTCGAATCGAGTGCCGACACGCTCTTCGAGTCAGGTGTCCACACGCTCTTTGAGATAGTCGATCGCATCGCCGATCGTCTGCATCTTCTCTGCATCGTCGTCGGGGATCTCGATGTCGAAGGTCTCTTCGAGGGTCATCACCAGCTCGACGATATCCAACGAATCCGCGCCCAGATCGTCGATGAAAGAGGCGCCGGACACGGCCTCCTCCTTCGAAACACCCAACTGCTCGACGATCAGATCGGTGACACGCGCTTCCAAAGACATAGCTGGAGGTCCTCCACGACTCGGTCCTGACTGGATCAATGCAAGGCTAGCGCCGTACCCCCCGTACGGCGACGGCCCGCGAGCCTCAGGCGGGGCTCGCTTCCTCCCTGTCGGCAAGGAGCTCGCGCACCTCGTCGAGCTCCGCGAGAGACGAGAAATTCGCCCGGCGGGCGCGACGGTCGATGCGCGCGACCAGACCGCTCAGGACGCGACCCGGTCCCACCTCGAGAAAACGGTCGACTCCGAGCGCCTTCATGCGAGAGATCATGTCCGTGAAGCGGACCGGTG
>CAYXLY010000081.1:0-12738 GCA_964466005.1 uncultured Spirochaetaceae bacterium
TGTCGGGCTTGAGGTCGCGATGGATGACACCGGCCGCGTGAGCTTGGGTCAGCGCACCGCAGCAGTCGTAGAGTACGACGGGCGCCACCGACATACGAAGACGCCCATGACGGATGATCTGACGCATCTCGACGCGCGCGGCCGGGCACGAATGGTGAATGTCGGTGAGAAGGCGATCACGCATCGGGTCTGCGTGGCGCGCTGCGAGGTGCGGATGTCGCCGACGACCCGCCTGCGGATCCTGGAGGGCCGCCTGCCGAAGGGCGACGTCCTCGCGACCGCGCGGATCGCCGGGATCCAGGCAGCCAAGCGGACCGGCGAGTGGATTCCGCTGGCCCATCCGATGCCCCTGGACTCGGTCGAGGTCTCGCTCGAGCCGGGGGGCGAGGACGACACCCTGCGTGTCGAGGCGCGCGTCGAGGCGCATTGGCGGACGGGAGTCGAGATGGAGGCGCTGGTCGCGGCGTCGGCGGCCGCGCTCACGATCTACGATATGTGCAAGGCCGTCGATCGAGAGATGCGGGTGGATGCCGTGCGTCTGGCGGCCAAGCGGGGCGGGAAGAGCGGCGCCTTCGTCCGCGCGGGAGACGAGGACGTCGACCTCGACGGCATGACGGACGTCCCGCCGGACGCCGAGGGTTAGTCCCCAAGGGAAAAGCAAGCTGGGGGGGGCAGTGAGCGAATCGGAAGGAGACAGGCCCGCGGCCGAGTCGGAGGGTGATCCGGAAACGGAGAAGGAGGGGGAACCCGGTCCCGCGAGTCGGGGTCTGTCCGACGAGAGGCACGAGATGACCTACGAGATCGTCGAACGAGGAGCCATCGCCAGCGGCGCGGGCCCGCTCACGCGCGAGTCGAGCGCGCCGCGCGTGATCGTCGAGGATCCCGACCGGGAGCTCGTCCAGCGCTGGCAGGGCGGCGACGAGAGCGCCTTCGAGGAGCTGATCCGGCGCCATGAGAATCGCGTCTATCGTCTGCTCTACCGCATGATGGGCAGCCGCGAGGATGCCGAGGATCTGACCCAGGAGACCTTCCTCAGCCTCCACCGCCACGGGCATCGGTTCCGCGCAGAGTCCCGCTTCTCCACCTTCGTCTACCGGGTCGCCGCCAATGCGGCGCTGAACCGTCGCCGCTCGCTCGGTCGTGGTCGAGCCCGGATGGAGAAGCTGAAGACGCGGCAGGCCGCCGGCGACCATCTTCCCAGCTCTCCTCGCGACCCCGAAGACTCGACGCTCGGCGTGGAGCTCAGCGAACACGTTCGCTCTGCGCTCGACGAGCTCTCGCCGTCGCTCCGGATGCCGGTGATCCTCTACGACATCGAGGGTCTGGCCTACGGGGAGATCGCCCGCGTCCTGGGGATCGCCGAAGGCACCGTGAAATCGAGAATCCATCGCGCCCGGCAGGCGTTGCGCGAGCGTTTGAAGGAGCTGCTGGGGCGACCTGCAGCCGAGGGCAGTTGACGTGAATCATGCGGATGTGAAGAGCCACCTGGCGGACTATCTCGAAGGCGATCTCCCTCTGGACGCGCGCGCGCTGGTCGACGCCCATCTCGACGGCTGCGAGGCCTGTGCGAACGAGGTCGACCAGATGCAGCAGACGATCCGGCTGCTGCGCATGCTGCCAGAGCCGGAGACCCCACCCCAGATCGCAGCGAACGTGATGCGCCGGATTCGGGCGGGCGAGACCCGACCGGGGCTGCTCTCGCGCGTCGGGCGGGCCCTCGGGAGCGTTCTGGAGCCGAGCTTCGTGTTGCCGGCGGCCACTCTCGCCGCGGTGGCGCTCGTGGTCATGGTCGTGCGCGATCCCTCCTCGCTCTCCCGCTCGCTGTCGACGAGCCCCGTCCCATCCGTCGGCTCCGACGGATGGGAGGCCTCCGGATCGTCGTCTCGCCCGGGGCTGGGCATCGGGCCGGGCTCGCCGCTCACCGCTCGAGATCCCCTGGCCGCTGGACTCGAGCCGGAGCTCGGTAGGGTCTTCGGGGCGCCGGCGGCCCAGGACTTCCGCTCCGTCGGGAACTCCGTCGGTGGGACGGGACCCCGGACTCTCTGGGACGACTCCGGCGCGGCGGCACGGGGCGCTCCGAGACAGGCCCGGATCCGGATCGAGCTCGGTCCCCTCGGATCGCAGGGCTCGATCTTCTTCCAGGATCCGATTCTCGCGCCTCGCGGCTCCGTGTCCCGAGAGGAGACGATCGCGGCACCGGGCTCCCTGCGAGCCTCGCCGAGAGCCTGGGTGATGGCGGACGCGTCTCGCCACAGCGGCTCTTCCCTGGGAAGCGGCTCTTCCCGTGGAGACGGAGAGGGGCTCGCGCTCTCCCGAGTCCAGTCCGGTGCGCTGCCCTCGATCAGGATCCCCGAGCTCGACGCGTCGGTCGCCGAAGAGCAGGGGGCGACGAAGGACAAGCGCGACGAGTGGATCGCGCTGGGATTGGCGGATCCAGCGGGCTTCGCTCGCTACCTGGCCAGTCAGAACCTGGCCGAGCAGGAGCTCTGGATCTCGCGGCTGAGCGCTCGCGCCGAGGCCCGCGGGTTGCTGGAGGCTCTCGTGCAGGGCTTGCGTGAGAGCGGGGACTCGGTGGCCACCGTCGTGGCAGAGGACTTCGAGGCGGAGTCGATGCGCCTGAAGCAGCTCGAGACGCGAGAGCGCGCGTCCCGCTGAGCCCGGCGGTTCGCGCGGGCGCGAGGAGGCCCGGCCACGAATTGAAGGACGGTCAGGCAGGCCTAGATTGACCGGCCCGCTCCACTGCGAGGCCTGCCTCGATGCGTCCTCTTCCTCCGATCCGACCCGGCCTTCCCGTCGAGCCGCCCGGCTCCATCGGGGAGGAGGCCTCCTCCCCGCCCGCCCGACCGGACCTTCCCCGTGAGCGCCTCGAGGCGCTCGGACCCGATCGGTTGAGCGATGCGGAGCTCGTGGCGCTGATCCTGCGAGTGGGGGGCCGAGATCGGAGCGCCCAGGAGCTCGCCGGGCGGATTCTCGATCGCGTGGGGGGCCTGCGCGGGCTCGAGGCCGCCTCGGTGGCCGATCTGAGGGCGATTCCGGGCCTGGGACCGGCGAAGCGGGCGAGCCTGCGAGCCGCCTTCGAGATCGGCCGGCGCTGGCTGGCTCTGCCGCTCGAGCGGGGACGTGCGCTGCGAGGTCCGATCGACGTCCAGCGTTCGCTCGAGCCCCGCTTGCGCGGGCGGGCGCGGGAGTCGTTTCACGTCCTTCTCCTGGACGGACGGCATCGACTCCTCTCCGTCGAGGAGGTCTCCGTGGGCACCCTCACCGCGAGCCTCGTGCACCCCCGGGAGGTCTTTCGTGAGGCGATCCGGGGCGCCGCCGCCGCCATCCTTCTCGTCCACAACCATCCGAGCGGCGACCCGACGCCGAGCGTCGAGGACCGTGTCGTGACACGCCGACTTCAGGATGCCGGGGAGCTGGTCGGCATTCGGGTCGTGGATCACGTGATCGTGGCCGAGGAGGGCTATTTCAGCTTTCGCGAGGCCGACCCCGCCTTTGATGCACCCTCTGCCGAGACGCCCGCTCGCGCCCCGGCTCCCGCCTCCTCGGCGCGCTGAGGACCGTCCGCTCCGAAGCCGCCCGTGCTCGGTCTCGCCTCTCTTCGGATCTTCTCAGATCTTGCGCCCGATCCTCCCCCCGCCCCCGCCTGCTCCCTCTGGGGTCGACGAGGCGGTGGGAGCAAGCCTTAAGGCCCATGGGCCGGATGGTCGATACGCGGCCCGGTCGGGAGGCGTCTCTGCCGGGTCCGCGTCTGCCCTGATCTCGGGGCTGGGCGACATGAAGATGGAGAAGTCTGGATGTCCAGGGTCAGCTTGAATCCGGTCGAGACCGGGGGCGACGGCACGACGCCCGGCGCAGAACGACGCCGGGCCAGCCGTGCGTCGATCACCGTCCGCATCGACTACTCGACGGTCGACGAGATGTTCTCCGAGTTCACTCGAGACATCAATGAGGGAGGCCTCTTCATCGAGACGGAGAAGCCTCAGGAGCCCGGTACCGAGGTCGTGATGCAGTTCCACCTGCCTGGAAGTCAGGAGGTCGTTCGCACCGTGGGGCGCGTCGTCCGCGTCTCGAGCGGGGCTCCCGGCGTCATCCCGGGAATGGGGATCGAGTTCGAAGAGCTCACGCCCGAGGAGCGCACGCGCATCGACCGGATCGTGCGGGCCCTGCGGTCGCAGCCCTGAGCCCGGAACAGCCCTGAGCCCGAAACAGCCCTGAGCCCGGAACAGCCTGAGCCCCGCTACAGCCCCAGCTCAGAACGGAATATCGTCGTCCATGGGCGGCCCGGCATCCTGGGCCGGAGGCCCGCTTCGACCGCCAGAGCGACCGCTGCCGCCGAGATCTCCTCCCGAGCCCTCACCGCCTCCACCACTGCCGCTGCGCGGCCCGATGAAGTTCACGTTCTGGGCGTTGATCTCGGTCGTGTACCGCTTGTTGCCGTCCTTGTCCTCCCACTCCCGAGTCTGGATCCGACCCTCGACGTAGACGGTCCGGCCCTTGCTGAGATACTGGGCACAGAGCTCGCCGGTCTTGCCCCAGGCGACGATCCGATGCCACTCGGTCCGCTCGACTCGCTCGCCGTTTCGATCGTTCCATGTCTCGCTCGTGGCGAGCGTGAAGTTGCAGACGCTCTGACCGCTGGGCGTTTGGCGAAGCTCGGGATCTCGACCGAGATTGCCGACGAGAATGGCTTTGTTGACACCTGCCATGAGTGGGGGCTCCATCGGGACTTTGCTGGGGATGAAGATCGGGCCTGAGAGTCTGTGGAATGGGGATCGGGGAGGAAGGATCCGGGAGCGAAGACAGCACGGGAATCAGGTCGCGCGCAGGCAGAGTGTCCCGTCGCGGCCGAGAGGCGTCAAGGGAGGGAATCGCGGGACCCTTTGCGTGCTCTCCCGGTCACGGTACCCTGACTCGGTTCTCCTCTCCGGGGGGTGAGGGAATGACGACGCACGCTCACGTTCGCATCCACGCAGGCATCCCGGATCCCGCCGGCCGGGTTCGGCCGACCGGTCTGTCCGCTCGCGCGGCGTGCCATGCGATACGAAGGCTTCGGGATCCGGGCTCTCCCCGGCGAGGTCGCGCTCTCCATGGAGGTCGTGGCTTCGCCCGAGTCCGCGACGACGAGCACGGGAGGGGGATCGATGGCTAGAGCCGCGGCCAAGCGCGCGAGATCCCGCCGCGGAAGACCGGCAGAGGAGGATCGCGAGGACGCCGGCCCCGTCCTGGTCGCCGCCGGCAGGGAGATCGTCGGTCTCGTCCTGATCGGCCTTGCCCTCCTCTCGACGCTCGCCCTGGCGACCCATGCCCCCGAAGATCCGGTGGCCGCCCTCGTCCCGGTCCGCAACGCAGCGGGACCGGCAGGGGCCACGCTCGCGGGCTGGCTGCTGCACTCCCTGGGAGCCGGAGCCTTCGTCCTGGTGGCAGCAGGCGCCTTTCTCGGGGGTCGCCTGGTGATGGGGCTGGGCCTTCCCGGACTCCTGACGCGCTTCTGGGTCGGGGCCGCGCTGCTGATGCCGGCGGTCGCTTCCCTGCCTCCGTTGCTCTTCGCCGTCGCGCCGAGCAGTGTGCCCTGGTTCGAGCCGGGCTGGCTCGGAGGAGGGCTGGCTCGCTTCGAGAGCCTCGTCTTCGGACCCTTCGGTGCGCTGGGGGTCTCTTCCCTGCTGCTGGGGGTCGGCGTCCTCTCGCTGACCGGCATCTCGACCGGTACCACCCTGTCCGTGGCCGGGAGCTGCATCCGCTTCGCGGTGAACGGCGTGGGACACGGGCTCGCATGGCTCCTGGACCGATCGCTGAGAGGGCTCCGGGCCGGAGCGGCCCTGACGGGCCGGACCGCGCAAGGCTCGGCCGCCGCTCTCCGGCGGGGCCTCGGGGCGGCGCGCGGCTCTCTCTCTTCGATCGACGTCTGGCGTGAGCGTCGGGCTCGACGATCCCGCAGGCAGGAGGTCCTGGAGCCGGATCTCCTCCCCGAGCGTCTCGCAGTGGCCGCGGGACCGGACCTCGAGGCCGAGGGGCCGGAGGCCGTCGCCGCCGAGTCCGTGCTCCCTCGTCGCTCGCGGACGGGTGAGGAGCCCGACATCGTCGATCACGACGAGGAGCGGAAGAAGACGCGGAAGCCGGAGCAGGAGGCCTTTCGCTTCGACGACTCCAGTCACACGGGTCCCTTCGAGCTCCCGGACATCTCGATCTTCGCCGCGCCGCCCGAGGGAGAGCGAAGCTACGACCGCGACTCGCTGATCATGAACTCGAAGATCCTCGAGAAGAAGCTCGCGGACTTCGGGGTGACCGGCCGGGTCGTCCGCGTGCATCCGGGTCCCGTCATCACGATGTACGAGTACGAGCCCGCCGCCGGGATCAAGGTCAATCGCATCGTGGGGCTGACGGATGACCTGACGATGGCCCTGCGTGCCATCTCGATCCGCATCATCGCTCCCTTGCCGGGCAAGTCGGTCGTCGGAATCGAGGTTCCGAATCCCCAGCGAGAGACGGTCTACCTCCGCGAGCTGCTCGAGTCGGACAGCTTTCGCAAGAGCTCGAGCCCGCTCGCAGTCGCCATGGGCAAGGACATCTTCGGAAACGCCGTCGCCTCCGATCTGGCCAAGATGCCGCATCTGCTCGTGGCCGGCTCGACGGGAACCGGCAAGAGCGTCTTCCTGAACTCCTTCCTCTGCTCCCTCCTCTGTCGGGCGACACCCAACGAGCTGAAGCTCCTGCTCGTCGATCCGAAGATGCTCGAGCTCTCGATCTACGACGGCATTCCCCATCTGATCGCCGACGTGGTGACGAGTCCGAAGCGGGCCTCGGCCGCGCTCCAGGGAATCGTGCGCAAGATGGAGGAGCGCTATCAGATGATGAGCGCGACCCAGGTGCGCAACATCGATCAGTTCAACGAGAAGGCCCGGAAGTCGATCGCCGCCGGCGAGGAGAGCTTCCGTCTGAAGCCGCGTCCCGGTCAGGTCGAAGGCGACGAGATCGAGTGGCAGGAGCTGCCCTTCATCGTGGTCGTGATCGACGAGCTGGCCGACCTGATGTTGTCGGCGGCGAAGGAGGTCGAAGAGTCGCTCCAGCGACTCGCCCAGATGGCGCGCGCCTCCGGCATCCATCTCGTGCTGGCGACCCAGCGCCCGAGCGTCGACGTCCTGACGGGCGTCATCAAGGCGAATTTCCCGGCCCGTGTCTCCTTCCAGGTCTCGTCGGGCACGGACTCCCGGACGATCCTCGACCAGAAGGGCGCCGACGATCTGCTCGGCATGGGCGACATGCTCTTCCTGCCGCCGGGCACCGCGGTGCTCCAGCGGATCCACGGCCCCTTCGTCACGGAAACCGAGGTGCAGGAGCTGGTGTCTTCCCTGAAGGAGCAGGGGCGTCCGGTCTTCGACGAGGATCTGGTGCGAGCCGATACCGAGGCCGCCAAGATCGAGAGCGGCGGCGAAGAGATCGACGAGATGTTCGACCAGGCGGTGGCCATCGTGGCCGAGACGCGGAACGCTTCCATCTCTTACGTGCAGCGGCGCCTCAAGATCGGGTACAACCGCGCCGCTCGCATCGTGGAGCAGATGGAGAACGATGGCATGATCGGGCCCCAGATCGGCTCGAAGGGTCGCGAGGTCTTCCTGCCTTCGGCGGGGATCGACGAGGATTAGCGCCGCGAGACGGGGCCGAGGACCCTGGCCTCTTCCGTCCCCGTCCGGATCAGTCGAAGCTCCGGTTTCGTGTCCTGCGACCCCTGCGCCCCGCGTGGACGGTCTTCCAGGTGTCTCTCGTCCTGCCCGCGCCCTGCCCGACGAACCCGCGCCTCTCCTGGGTCCGACTCCTGGGTCCGAAAGGAGAGCGGATCCCACCGAAGAGGTCGTTGATGTCGTTTGACTCTCCCCGATTCCACCGAGCCCGTCACGCCCGCCTGGGAATCGGTCTGCGGACGCTCGTCCTGGCGCAGCCGCTTCTCCTGGCACAGCTGCTCCTGTCGCAGCCGATCCTGCTGGCTTCGACCGATGCCCGGGCGGCCTCCGCAGAGGAGCAGGACGAGAGCGAGGGCGGGTGTCGGGAGGCGGGACTCGCTCAGCGAATGGCCCTGAAGATCCAGCAGCGCTACGAGACGATCCGGGATCTCCGAGCGCGCTTCGAGCAGACCAACGAGTCGGCCACCTTCGGAGGCACCCCGCTCATGACGGCAGAGGCGAAGCGCGGTCGGGTGGTCTTCGCGAAGCCGGGGCGGATGCGTTGGTCCTACGAGCAGCCCGACCGGAGTGAGGTGGTCAGCGACGGAGAGACCCTCTGGATCTACGATGTCGAGGCCGAGTCGGCCACCCGGCTCGAGGTGACCGCCGGCTTCCTGAGCGGCGCGGCGCTGCAATTTCTGCTCGGGGATGGGAAGATCCTGGAGTCCTTCGAGGTCGAGGCGACCGCGTGTGCGAAGGACCGGGTGACGCTGGATCTCATCCCGCGCCAGGACTCCAGCTACGAGCGGCTCGGGCTGGTCGCCGACCGGGAGTCGGGCGACGTCCTCGCCACCTCGGTGCTCGATCTCTTCGGAAACCTCACCCGCATCCGATTCGAGGCAGTCGAGATCAATCGAGATCCGGGGCCGGAGATCTTCGAGCTCGAGGTGCCGGAGGGGGTCGAGGTGATCGAGTACGACGCACCGCCCGCGCGCTGAGCGCTCGGGAAGGTCCTGGATGCATCCACCCCGCTGCGGAAGCGGGATGCGCCCGTGCCGCATTCGAGGGCAACCGGCTTCGTCGTGCTGCGAGACACGCAAGGTGCTTCGCAGCAGCAGAGCCGCAGCACAGCCACGCACGGAGACCCTGGCACCGACCCCACGCGCTCGATCCCGGCGGGCGGACTTCATCAGAGGGTCCGGAGCGCTCCCCGCCGAATTGCATCCCGGCTGCCGGAAACCGGATAAAGGGCGACGGGTACTCACTACGACACGGCAGCATGTTGGATCGAGGCGGACGGACCGGGCAGGCGGGCCTGTCCCGTCCGCTGCACCGATCGGGTCGGAAGTGTTCGAGATCGAACGACGAAACCATTATAGAACAAGAGTTTACGCGTTTGGATGCGTATCGGGGCTGCTTGACACCGCAAACCCAGCCGATACACTCGAAAAATCGAAAAATGGCTTCAATTTCGCGAGGTTCGACGTCTTTTCCCGCTCATCGAGCCAGCTCGTGGCCCAGGGCGACGGGGGAGGAAGGAAGCAATTGACGATCTTCCCGTCGTTCCAGTCCGACGTCGCGGAGTCCCCGTGCAGCGCCGCTCTCGAGAGGCGGAGGGGGCATGCGACAGGGCTCTCGGATCCGGTCGCCAGGCACCGGTCCTCGAATCCTGCCCCGGGCTCCGGAGACGGCCGGCTCGCGACCGCCATCGACTGCCGGGCCAACCGGGACGCGGCCTCGCTAGGGGGGAGGCGCGGGCTATCCCTTCGATCGCGCAGCCGAATTTCCGAGGGCGTCGTCGAGACGAAGAGCGAGCTCGGCGGGCTCCGGCCGGGACGCGACCGCCGGTCCAGCGCCCGGTATCCCGTCAGGCGACCCACCGTGGAAGCGAGGGCTCGGCGAGCTCAGCGAGAGAGCTGGACGCCTCGCGGAATGGCCCGATCCAGCACGAAGCGAGGGGTGGAGCGCAGGCGAGGAGCGGGTGGTCTGCTCGGACTCCCCGCGCCGCGAGTCACTCTCGGGGCGGGTGCGCGGACCATGAGGACGGGCGACTTCGCGGCACAGCCTTTGCAGCTGAGCATTCGCAGAGGCAGGGAAATTCGCGGACGCAGGGAAAGCAGGGAAAGCAGGGAAAAGAGACGGGGATCTGCAGCGGCAGGAAGAAGTGGGCGAGACTCGGGATGACAGCTCGCTCTCGCATGAGCTTGCGGGACGAGGAAACGAGGAGACGGCGCAATGAGCGAACATGATTCGGACTCCGGCTCGGGACGCAAGGGCTTCGTGCGGGACGTGATGCGGCGAATCACTCCGGCGGGCGGCGGGCGACCGGTCGACGAGCCGGGCCCGGAGTCGCCCGGGGAGTCCGGTCGCGACCGATCGGCCAGCGAGGCCGAGCGTCTGCAGGATGCCATGCGCTTCTTCGGAAGCGACTCGAACGAGTTCCGGCATCGACTGGACCGCATGCTGGCCGACTTCGAGACGCTGCGCCGGCGCTACGAGCAGGCGCGGGCGCGCCATCATGACTCCGAGCGGCAGAACGAGAAGCTGGTGGCGATGCTTCAGGAGGCGAAGCAGCAGATCGAGCTTCTCAAGGAGGAGGTCGACAAGCTCTGCGCTCCGCCCAATACCTATGGCGTCTTCATTCGCGCCAACAAGGATGGAACCTCGGAGATCCTCATGGACGGTCGCCCCATGCGCGTCAACGTCCATCCGAACCTCGACCCCTTCCAGCTCGAGGAAGGCCAGTACGTGGTGTTGAACGAGGCCTTCAACATCATCGAGGGAGGGGACTACACCCGCCGCGGCGAGGTCTGCCACATCGTCGACACGATGTCGGACAGCCGGGTGATCGTGACCGGGCACACGGACGACGAGCGCGTGGTGACGCTCTCCGAGCCTTTGCGCGCCGAGACCGTCAAGGTCGGAGATCCGCTCCTCGTCGACATGAGGACGCAATACGCCTTCGAGAAGCTGCCGAGGTCCACCGTCGAGGAGGTGGTGCTCGAGGAGGTACCCAACGTCACGTACGACGACATCGGCGGTCTCGGAAGCCAGATCGAGATCCTGCGCGACTCCGTCGAGCTGCCCTACATGCATCCGGAGGTCTTCCTGGAGCACAAGCTTCGGCCTCCCAAGGGCATCCTGCTCTACGGGCCTCCCGGCTGCGGGAAGACGCTGATCGCCAAGGCGGTCGCGAACAGCCTCGCCAAGCGGATCGAGGAGCGGACGGGGAAGGTCACCACGGCCTACTTCCTCAACGTGAAGGGGCCGGAGCTCCTGAACAAGTACGTGGGGGAGACGGAGAGCAAGCTGCGGGAGGTCTTCAAGAAGGCGCGTGACAAGGCGAGCCAGGACGTTCCCGTCGTGGTCTTCTTCGACGAGATGGACTCCCTGTTCCGCATGCGGGGCTCCGGAATCTCGTCGGACATGGAGGCCACGGTCGTCGCCCAGTTCCTCTCGGAGATCGACGGGGTCGAGGCGCTGGAGAACGTCATCGTGATCGGGGCGAGCAACCGGCAGGATCTGATCGATCCGGCCGTGCTGCGGCCCGGTCGACTCGACCTGAAGGTGAAGGTCTCGCGTCCGGATCGCGATTCGGCCCGGGAGATCTTCAAGAAGTATCTCACCCCCGACCTCCCGCTGCACGACGACTTCGTCGCGCGCTACGGCGGCAATCGGGACGAGGCATGCCTGAAGATGATCGACGAGGTCATCGAGAACATGTACTCGACGGGGGACGAGAACAAGTTCCTCGAGGTCACCTACGCCAAGGGGGAGCGGGAGATCTTCTACTTCAAGGACTTCTCGAGCGGAGCGATGTTGGAGAACATCGTGGCCCGCGCGAAGAGGAAGGCGGTCAAGCGATTCCTCGAGGGCGGGGAGCACGGCATCCGAGCGGCCGACATGATCGACTCGGTGCGCGAGGAGTTCAAGGAGAACGAAGACCTCCCGAACACCACCAATCCCGATGACTGGGCCCGCATCTCGGGCCGGAAGGGCGAGCGGATCATCAACGTCCGAACGCTCATCACCGGGATGGAGCGGAAGGAGCAGACCATCGAGAACGTCCCGGCCGGTCAGGGGCAGTATCTCTAGGGAAGCGACCCGGATTGGAGAGCCGGCGGATCGGGGGCTCGAGAGGCCCTCGTCCAGCCGGCTCCTCCGAGTCGGACACGGGGCGGAGAGGAAGCGACCGCGAATCCCGGCCCGGCTCGATCCTCTCCCGTTCGGAGCTCCGTCGAGGCGCGACGGAAGCCGTGAGCGGGGTGAAGAGCGGCGTCGAGAGCGGGTTCGGAAGAGAGCGGGTTCGGAAGAGAGCGAGAACGAACGGACAGGGCGCTCGGGCCCGCAACGCAGATCGAGGAAGCAGGTCAATCGAGATGGCGATTCCCACAATCATGGGCACGGAGATCGAGTTCGGGATCATGGTCAAGAACGATCCCGATTTCGACCCCATCTCGTCCTGCGTCCTGATCGTCAACGCCTACCGCGAGGATCAGGAGAACCACATCCTGTGGGACTATGACCAGGAGAATCCCCTGGCCGACGCGCGGGGCTTCCAGGTCGAGGGCGAGAAGTACACGCCCAACCAGCAGGAGAACATCGCCCGCAACAAGACCCTGATCAACGGCGCCCGCTTCTACGTCGACCATGCGCATCCCGAGTATGCGAGCCCCGAGGTGACGAATGCCCGCGATCTCGTGATCCACGAGAAGGCCGGCGAGCGGGTGATCGAGATCAGCCGGCGGGAGGCGAATCAGCTCCTTCCGGCCGGTGCGCAGATGTTGATCTACAAGAACAACAGCGACCGCAAGGGCAACAGCTACGGCTGTCACGAGAACTACCTCATGGATCGGCGCACGTCGTTCAAGCAGGTGGTCGAGCCGTTGCTGCCCTTCTTCTCGACCCGCCAGATATGGTGCGGCGCAGGCAAGGTGGGGAGCGAGAATCGCAATCATCCCTGCGAGTTCCAGCTCTCGCAGCGCGCGGACTTCTTCGAGACCGAGGTCGCTCTCGACACCATGGTGAAGCGGCCGATCGTGAACACACGCGACGAACCCCACGCGGATCGGGAGAAGTACCA
>CAYXLY010000082.1:0-12590 GCA_964466005.1 uncultured Spirochaetaceae bacterium
GGGTCGCCGCCTTCTTCGCTTCCTGCGCCGGCCTGACCCGGCGCCGGACGAGGCAGTAGACAGAGAAAGACGGAGCCAGCCAGAAGAACCTGCAGAACGCCGCGGTGCAGCGCTTCTCGGCGGATCGTCATCCGCGAATCGTTCATCATTCGCCGAACCCCGTCAACATGCGGAGTACGGGCCTGGCGCGACCGGCCATGGGCGGATTGGGATCGAGCTGTGGGTCGTGCTACTGAACGACTTCATGAGTCGCACGAGAGCGATCGGGGCCCTTGTCGCCGTGCTCGGGATGCAGCTGCTCGCAGTCACGAGTCTGGCTGACGATCCATCGGATGCGCGTCGATCGCCGGATGCGCGTCGAGAGGACGCGGCGCGTTGGATGCCCGGCGCCTCGTTCTTCTCGATGGGACTCGTGGAGGAGCGATCCGCGACGACCTCGAACGAGGTCCTGGGAACGCAGCAGGGAGACACGGTGGGCTTTCCCTGGTCGGTGGGCGGCAGCCTCGAGCTCGCCTCGCCAGTGGTCGCAGACCTCCCTGGACGTCCTCGGCTCTACGTCCATGCAGATGTCGCGTATGCGTTCGACACGGACGACCCCGTCGCCTCCACCGGCGATCCGGGTGAGCCGCCTGCCTTTCTCAGCCCGAACGACGCCAATCAAGTCGTGGAAGCGATCGAGAACCTCGGTAGCGCAGCGCGCGTCGAGGCGGAGCCCCTCGTCCTCTCGGGGGGCGTCGGTGCCGTGTTCGAGCTCGAGCGCTGGGATCGGACCTTCCGGATCCGCCCCTCTCTCGAGTGGATCTATCGCAGGGACTCGGTGAAGACCGTGCTCGGGCTCGCGGAGGTCGAGAACTCGGACGACCCGCGCAATCCCAGCAAGTGTGACCCGTGTCGAACCCTGTTCCTCGAGGCCCAGACGGAGAAGGGCTACCACAGCCTCGGGCCGGGCCTCGAGATCGAGGCGGAGGCGGGGCGCTTCCGGGATCTCCTGCTGAGCGTCTACGCCTCGGGTCGGGCATATCGGATCCTGGGCGATCGCACGGCAGAGATCGTCCAGGCCGGCGCTTGGGTCCGGGACGACGGGCTACCCACCTCGCGCGCAGACACCGTCCATCGGGTGCGTTACGAGCGCGAGCCCTGGCACTACCGCTTCGGCGTCGGGCTGCGCTTCGTCTGGTCGCCGGAGTAGTCGCCGAAGTCGTCGCCGGAGTCCACGGCGGAGTCGTCACTGGAAGAGTGATCGGGAGGCCTGATCCGAAGAGGTGTCGGCTCCTCACGCATCGCGACCAGGCCTGCCGCGGTCGCGTTCCAGCGCCTCCAGCAGCTCTCGCGCCTGCTGCCGAAGCGGCGCCCAGCCACTGCGCGAGGCGACCTCCTGAGCCAGAAGTCGCGCCGCGGTGCGACGTCCCCGCTTTGCCTCGAGCCGAGCCCGAACCAGATCGATCTCCAGGGATCCCGGGCGCCGCATTGCGGCGGACTCGGCGAGCTCGAGGGCCGCCGCCAGATCCTCACCGTCGACGAGATGCGTCCGGGCGAGCTCGAGGAGCGGATCAGCGGAGGATGGCCGCAACGCGTGCGCCGCGCGCAGGTGTTCTCGCGCCGCACGCAGGAGACTCGAGCGCTCGTCCGCCGTCTCCCGATTCGCGGCGGCCCGAGCGTAGACACTGCCCGCGATCGAGCGGACCTTCGCGTCGTCCTCGGCTGCGGCCAACGCCTGCCCCAGCAGGCTCTCGGCCTCCTCGAACCGATCGAGTCGGATCCATGCCAGCGTGGCCAGCGCGCGTGCCTCGGCGGCTCCCTCACGCCCGGTCTCCTCGCTCAGAGCGCGCTCGAGCAGGTCGGCGGCCAGGCGTTCGCGACCCAGGGCGTCAGCGAGATCACCGAGCAGGACACGCGCTCGCGCCGGGGAGACGGGCTCGAGCTCCAGCTTCTCCCAATCCCAGCCCCGAAGCTGCAGGACGCGAAGCGCGAAGTCGCGCTGGCCCAGGTGCCTGTGCACCCGATCGGCCAGCGCAGCCCCATCGTTCCCGACCAGAGCCTCGAGCCAGGAAGTGCCGCCCGACCCGTCCTGGCCGAAGAACGCGGCCGGGAATCGTGCGGACGGCGAGCCCTCCGTCGCATCGAACATCAAGGTATGCAGGAGCGCCCACGACTCGGCCTCGAAGCGCTCCAGCTCCGTCTTTGAGGCAGAGGAGAGGTCGCTCGTCTGCAGCAGCGGCCCAAAGCTGCTGCGTCGCCAGTCCAGCACCGCGGTGACGTGCTGCTGGATCGAGGCGCCGAGCAGAACCTGTCCATCCCCGACTCGAACCCCGCTGGCGACCTGTGCCAGGCCCTCCTCCACCCAGAGTGGAAGACGACGCGGGGAACGGCCGCGGATCAGGCGCTGGGCGTAGTCCGCCCGAAGCTCGCGGGAAGCCCGTTCGTGCCATCCGCCGGGCACGCGAAAGACGAGAGTCCCCCGATCGACTCCGGGCACGAAGTAGGCGGTCCGGCCTCGAATACCGAAGGGCCGCCCGAGGCTGCGATCATCGAAGGCCAGGACTCGGGTCGGCTCGCGCCAATCGGGCGTCTCTTCGAGCCCCGCGATCGCGAGCACGCCTGCGTGGAAGAGCTCGAGGTCCCTCGCGAGCGTACGCGTCTGGCTGCGCCCGAGAGCGCTCAGGATCTCGAAGTTCGGCGTCCGCAAGGAGACGAAGGACTGGTTCGCCGGCCGCGTCGTGGCACAGGCGGACGCCATCAGCGCGACGATGCCCCAGGCCAGGAATGTCTTCCGCCGTCCTGCGGTCTTCATCGATGACTCCTTCCTGCCTGCTGGATCCCGCTGGATCTCGCGGTTCCCGCTATCGGCTTCTCGCCTCATTCTACTGCCGCGAGAGCACGACGTAGGGGTCTCCGCATGGATTGCCGGGCCGAATGGCCGTTGCCTGATATCCTGAGCCCCGACCGGGAGCCGCTGGCGCCGCTGCGCGCCGGACCGATGCTCGGAGGGCGAGTCGACCGCTGATGGATCCGATCATCCTGTTCTTTCTGCTGGGCCTCGCCGCCGGCCTGGCCCGGTCCGAGCTCAGGTTGCCCTCGTCGGTCTACGAGTTCGTCAGCATCCTGTTGTTGCTCTCCATCGGGCTGAAGGGTGGCGTCGAGCTCGCGCGCCAGCCCTTTCTCGATCTGCTGCCCGACATCCTGGCGGCGCTCGCCATGGGCGTCCTCCTGCCGCTGGTGGCCTTTCCGGTGCTGCTGCTCCTCGGCCGCTTCAAACGGGTCGACGCGGCATCCATCGCGGCGCATTACGGGTCGGTCAGCGTCGGCACCTACGCGGTGGCCGTGGCCTGGCTGGCATCGAACGACATCCCGTTCGAGGCGCACATGCCGGTTCTGCTGGTCGTGCTCGAGGTGCCGGCGATCCTGGTGGGCATCCTGCTGGTGCGCGGCCGCCAGGGCGACACACGCTGGGGCGAGGTGATGCACGAGGTCTTCCTGGGCAAGGGCATCGTGCTGCTGATCGGGGGATTGTTGATCGGCTGGCTGTCCGACGCCGACGCGCTGTCTTCCATCGAGCCGCTCTTCTTCGATCTGTTCAAGGGCATCCTGGCGGTCTTCCTGCTCGAGATGGGCCTGATCACGGCCACGCGTGCGGGCAGCCTGCGGCGGTTCGGTCCGTTCCTGATCGCATTCGGCATCGCGATGCCGCTCTTCGGCGCTCTCGTCGGCGGCGTGCTGGGCCTGGCGCTGGGGCTGGGGCCCGGCGGCACCATGGTCCTGGCGACGCTGGCTGCGAGCGCCTCGTACATCGCGGTGCCCGCGGCCATGCGGATCTCGCTGCCCGAGGCGAATCCGACGCTCTCGCTCACGGCGTCGCTGGGCGTCACGTTCCCGTTCAACGTGCTGGTCGGTGTTCCGCTGTACTGGCGCCTCGCGGAGCTCCTGCACGCGCTCACCGGAGGTGGATGAGACATGAGCCAGGATCGATCGCACGTACGCAAGCTGTTGACCGTGGTGACCGAGAGCGTGCTCGAGAGCCAGCTCGTGCGCGACGTCGAGCGGCTGGGCGCGCGTGGCTACACGATCACGGATGCCCGCGGCAAGGGCCATCGCGGCGTGCGCGAGGCGGGGTGGGAGACGGACAGCAACATCCGTCTCGAGGTGGTCTGCGACGAGGACACCGCGCGTCGCATCGCCACGCATCTGCAGGCGCACTACTACGACAACTACGCGATGATCCTGCTGCTCGGCGAGGTCGAGGTGCTGCGCCCGGAGAAGTTCCAGACGTGATTCGGCTGACTTCCCAGACGGGCACACCTCGAGTCGAGAGACGCGCCCGCCTCATGATGAGCGGTTCCGATCCGCGAGGAGCAGAAGGAGCATGGGGGGCGATGGGTGGGTGCGACCAGCGGGCCGTGCGAGCCGGCCGTGCCGCCCGGTCCGCGCCGTCGCCCCGTCGACGACCCGCTATGTCTCCTCCCTGCTATCCCCTCCGGGGGAGGCAGAATCCTCTTGTCTCCGGGTCGGCTTTTCTGGGAGGATGAGGGTTTGGGCGGCCTCACTGGCCAGGAGATCGAAGATGCGGCGACTGCGGAATCTGCTCGGATTGATCGCGCCTGGCTCGATGTGTCTCGCTCTGCTGCTCGCGGTCGGTTGGCTTCCGAAGATGGCGTCGGCGGCGACGGTCCGCTCTTTTGCGAGCGACAGCGACTTCAACGCGAATGCCCCCTTCACGAAGGATTTTGGCGCCAATGTCCGATGGGGCAATGCGGCGGTCAATGGCGATTGGGAGTTCTCGGTCGTCGACGCGAGCGACGTGCCGCTCGGTGCGGGCAACCCGAAGCAGCATGCGTGGGATCCCGGCCCTGCCACCAACGACCATACCGTCGTCTTCGGCTACGACGGGGTGGACACGATCACGCTCGACCCGGGACTGCCGGACGGACCTTCGATCGCGAGTGGGTTCACGGCGTCTGCGATCAATGCGATCGCGATCCGGGCGCGGGCGGCCGCGGGAGACGCGGCGAATCTGATCTCGCCGATCACCATCTCCTTCCTGTCAGGGGGGCCTGACGTCGTGCTGGGCTCTCTCTTTGGAGATGGCGATGCAGAGTATGTGGTCGTGCAGGACGTCCGATTCTCGGGTGGCTTCGAGATCTCGGCTCTGGCGCAGATCCAGGACGGCAACGGCTCGCTGCCTCAATACGGCTTCAAAGTCGGGATCATCCCCGAGCCCGGGACGGCGCTCCTGCTGGG
Source organism: uncultured Spirochaetaceae bacterium (assembly GCA_964466005.1). GTDB lineage: Bacteria > Myxococcota_A > UBA9160 > UBA9160 > UBA4427 > UBA4427. Next base: position 5,236 of record CAYXLY010000082.1, read on the forward strand.
GCTCGGACTCGGCCTGCTCTCGTCGAAGCGCCGGCGGGCGTGAGACGATCGGGTCGGAGGCGGCCAGAGACTCGCACGGCTGATGCTGAGAGGGTCGAACGGCCGTCGGGGTCACACGATGCGGGTCGACCGGCGCCCTGGTGCCCGCGGCGAGAGGCGGGGAATCTCCGGCGATGCCTCAGCCGCAGATGTCTTCGGCCTTCGGCTCGTCGTCGTCCTCGACGCCGGGGATCTGCGTCCAGGGCAGGCTCCGCATCATCTCGCTCATGCCCCTCGCACACTCGCGCAGCTTCTTCACCGTCTCGTCCTTGCGCATGGCTGCCGCCATCTCCGTCGCACGCTCGAGCGCCTCCTTCTCGCGATCGGCCCTGCAGAGGGCGTCGATCTCCTTCGAGGCCGCCTCCGCGCGACGCTGGAGGGCGTCGAGCTTCTTCTGGTCGATCTCCTTCATGCACTTCTGGGCGGCCTCGGCCTCGCGTGCCATGCGCTGCATCGCAGCCGGATCCTGGAGGCGGCGCATCATCTCGGCGCGGTCGAAGCCCGGTTGCTGTGCGCGGACGGCCACCGGCACGACGAGAAGGACGAGCGATAGGATCAGTGTCTTCATGGGGCGCCCCTGACTTCGCGGCCGACAGGGCCGTTCGCGCTCGAAGCATAGCGACTTCCTTGATCGGGATGGGTGATCCAGAGCGCGCCCCCGACCTCCTCGGTCACGCCGCGCAGGAAGAGGGGCTCGATGACGAGGGATGGGCCCGGGCCCGGTCCGCCTGATAGCCTCGGCATCATGGCCCGCTACCAACGCAAAGACGCCCTGCACCAACGCGCCAAGAAGGAAGGCCTGCGCTCCCGTGCGGCCTACAAGCTCCAGGAGGTCCAGAAGGGCTTCCGTCTGATCGCCCCGGGGCAGCGCGTGGTCGATCTGGGCTGCTGGCCCGGAGGGTGGCTCGAGGAGGCCGCGCGACTCGTGGGGCCGAAGGGGGTCGTCGTGGGGGTCGACCGGGCCGAGGTCGATCCGCCGATCGCGCTGCCCCAGGTCGAGGCGCTGGTGGGCGATCTGGAGGATCCGGAGATCGTCGAACGTGTTCGCAAAGCACTCGGAGCCGAGCGGGCCGACGTCCTGCTCTCCGATGCGGCGCCCAAGCTCACCGGCGTGCGCGAGACCGATCGCGCCCAGGAGGAGCGGCTGCTCGAGGCCATCGAGAGCCTGATTCCGCAGCTCCTCGAGCCCGGCGGCTCGCTGCTGCTCAAGATCCTCGAGGGGCCGGAGGCCCAGACCGTCGATCGGCGGATCCGGACGCTCTTCGCCCGGGCGCGGACCCTCAAGCTCCAATCGACGCGCAAGGGCAGCACCGAGCGCTACCTCGTGGCCCGCGAGCTTCGCGGTTAGACTCTTCCCGATTTCCCCGCCGTCGTCGGTGGCCCGGCCGTCGCCACGGCCCAGCAGGAGGCCGATTCCGTGTCCAGCGCCCGTCCCTTTCGAGTCCTCGGTGTCCAGCAGATCGCGATCGGCGGTCTCGACAAGAGCAAGCTCCGCGCCTTCTGGGTCGATCTGATGGGCCTCCGCTATGGCCACAGCTACCAGAGCGAGAAGGAGAACGTCGACGAGGACATCTGTGAGACCGGAGCGGGTCCCTTCACGGTCGAGGTCGATCTGATGCAGCCGATCGATCCCGACAAGCGCCCGAAGGTCCACGATCCGGCCTTGAACCATCTCGGTCTCTGGATCGACGATCTGCCGAAGGCCGTCGAGTGGCTCGAGGCCCGGGGCGTGCGCTTCACACCGGGCGGGATCCGCAAGGGCGCGGCCGGTCACGACGTCTGCTTCATCCATCCCAAGGGCAACGACGAGAAGCCGATCGGATCGGAAGGCGTGCTCGTCGAGCTCGTTCAGGCGCCGCCCGAGGTGCGCGAGGCCTTCGAGACGATCGCGCGGGCCTGAGCGAGTCCGCTCCCGAGCCCGCTCCGTCTGCCCCACCCCGGAGGCTCGCCCCCGGGAGCCCGAGCGGGCGGCGGAGCCCGAACGGGAGGCACGAAGGCGGGCCGCGGCGGGCCGGGGCGATTGAACGCGTGTGAGGTCCGACTTGAGTACAGCCGACGAGCAGCCCCTCTGGAGAGCCTGGCACGACGAGGCCGAGCCGGTGCGGGTCGGCGTCTCCGCTTGCCTGCTCGGTGCCGAGGTCCGCTTCGATGGGGGGCACAAGCGCGATCGCTATCTGACCGACGTGCTCGGCGAGAACGTCGAGTGGGTGCCGGTCTGTCCCGAGATCGAGGCGGGGCTGGGCGTTCCGAGGCCCGTCCTTCAGCTGCGCGGCGGCGAGCGCGGCGACGAGCTCGTCGTGCGCGAATCCGGCGAGGACATCGCGGAGCCGATGCGGGCGTGGGCCGAGCCCCGGGTGGCGGAGCTCGGCGCGATGGGGCTCGACGGCTTCGTGCTGAAGAAGGACTCCCCCTCGTGCGGGATGGAGCGCGTGCGGGTCTATCCCGCCCGGGACGCCCCGGCGCAGCGCACCGGCGTCGGGCATTTCGCGCGCCAGCTGATGCGTGGCCTGCCGGACCTGCCACTCGAGGAAGAGGGCCGACTCAACGACGCCCCCCTCCGCGAGCGCTTCATCGAGGCGATCTTCAGCCACAACCGCTGGCGGGTCCTCGTCCGCCGGGGGCTCAGCCGTCGCGGGCTGGTGGCGTTCCACGAGGCGCACAAGATGCTCCTGATGGCCCACGACGAGGCGCTGGCCCGCGAGCTCGGTCGACTCGTCGCCCGCTTCGGTCAGGAGCCCGACGAGGCGATCTACGAGGCCTATGGGCGTGGCTTCGCGGCGGCGTTTCGCGCCCGCGCGACCGTGTCCCGACATGTCAACGTGCTCGAGCACCTCTTCGGACACGTGAAGAAGAAGATCTCACGCCGCGAGAAGGCGGAGATCGCGACGGCCATCGAGGACTACCGGGAGCGGCGCGTGCCGCTGGTGGTGCCGGTGACGCTGCTGCGATTCCTGGTGACGGCGCACGAGGTCGACTACGTCCGCGGCCAGCTCTACCTCGAGCCCCATCCGCGCGAGCTGATGCTGCGCAATCACGTCTGATCGATCCCCGCGACCGCTGCCGTTCGGAGGCCCCTTCCAGGGCTCCCGTCCAGAGGCGTCGGCTCCTCTCGGCCGGCGAGCTCGCGGGCTCAGGCTCGGGGTCAGGTCGGCTCGCTCTGGGGCGACTCGTCCTGGGTCGCGGGCGAGGCTCTCGGGGCCACCGGATTCGGGAAGGCGGGCCCGAGCAGCACCGCCAGCCACTGCGTCGAGGGCTGACTGTCGAGCATGATCCGCAGGATCACCGTCAGGGGAACGGCCAGCACCATGCCGACCGAGCCCAGGACCCAGCCCCAGAAGATCAACGAGACCAGCACGACCAGCGGGGAGAGCCCCATTCCCTCGCCCATCACTCTCGGCTCCAGGAAGTTGCCGATCGAGATGTTGATCAGGATGTAGCCGAGGGCCACGATGGCGGCGGTTTCGGCGCCGTTGTCGACCAGGGCGAGGGCGACCGCCGGCACCGCCGCGATCACCGAGCCGATCGCGGGCACGAAGTTCAGCAGGAAGGCGATCAGCCCCCAGAGCGGCGCGAACTTCACACCGAGCAGGATCAGCAGGCCGTAGGCGAGGAAGCCCGTGGCCATGCTCGTGAGGGTCTTGATCCCGAGGTAGCGACGGATCGAGTCGCCGATCTCGTTCATGCGGTCGTCGACCTCGTCCGACTCGCCGAAGGCCTCGCGGACCTTCCAGGGAAAGCTCGAGGCCTCGAGCAGAATGAAGCAGACCGTCAGGAAGAGCAGGAAGGCGTTGTTCAGGAGCGTTCCGAGGTTGCCGGCCAGGTTTCCCACCAGCCCCAGGGCTGCCTGGGGATCGAAGGGGTTCGCCTCCTCCGTCGAGGGGCCGAGATCGATCCCCCAATCGACGAGGGTCGTGGCCACGGACTCCACGACCGCGCCGAAGCGCGCCTGGTAGGCGGGCAGCAAGCGGGTGAACTCGTTGATCGACGTGCCGAGCAGGCCGCCGAGCGCTGCACCGATCCCGAGCAGTCCGAGCAGCACGACCACCAGCGCGATCGGCGTCGGGAGCCCCCGGTCCCGGAGCCAGAAGAGCGCCGGCGCACACAGGAGGCTGATGAACGCGGCCAGCAGGAAGGGGACGAAGAGGGAGCTCGCCGCCTTCATTCCGGCCACGATCACGACGACCGAGGCGAGGCCGAGCAGCGCGTTCGTCGTCGAGCTCGGGGTCGAGTGGGAGCGGTCGGTCGACACGCCGAGAGGATGCCCCGGCTCGGGAGGCAGCGACAGGGGGGAGCCCGTGTCCCTTGCCACACGCCCGGTCGGTCGTGCTAGCTTGACGCCCGCGGAGGCGAGCCATGAAGGAATCGGCCTGGAAGGCTTTCGATCTCGCGAGCCTGATCGAGAAGATCGAGGCTCGTGGAGTGCCCTATCTCGAGTTCCTGCGCGTCCCGCAGCTCTCGGCCGGCCTCTTCCGGCTGAAGTCGGGAGCCGTCGACAGCCAGACGGCGCACGACGAGGACGAGGTCTACTTCGTGTTGAAGGGCGAGGCGGGCTTCGTCGTGGGCGGTGAGCGCCAGGCGATCGGCCCGGGATCGATCCTCTACGTCCCCGCCGACTCGGAGCACGAGTTCGTCGACATCGAGGAGGAGCTCACGCTCCTGGTCTTCTTCGGCTCCGGCGGTCCATCGGGAGCCGAGGTCTAGCCGCCGGCGCTCTGCGGCCTTCGGGGCCTTCACGGACGACGTCGCGCGTGAAGCCGTTATCGGTCCGCGTGATCACGGCCTCCCGCGTGCGGGTCTGGCCGTCGGGCCCCGTGCGCGTCACGGAGCGGGTCTGGCCATCGGCGGTGCGCTCGCGCACGACCTTCGTGTCCACCGATCGGCCCTGGGGTCCGGAACGCCTCCCGGATCGATGCGTTCCCCTCTCTCGAACCGTCGGGAACGCGAAGAGTCACTCGGGCCCTTCGAGAATCCCGATCGGGATCGGCGACCGTTGCGCAGCTCCGGGCGAGAGGCCGCGCGGGTCCTCGCGAAATCGACCGGGAGCGCCGGGGCGACAGCTGCGCCACGATAGGAACATCCCGCGAGCCGACATGAGGAGTGGCGACACGATGGACCCGGACGCGATGACCCTGGAGACCCTGCTCGAGACCGAGGCGATCAAGCGGCTGAAGTACAAGTACATGCGCTGTGTCGACATGAAGCTCTGGGACGAGATGGCCGAGGTCTTCCTGCCCGATGCGACCGCGGCCTATAGCGCCGGTCACTACAGCTACGAGGGGCGCGACGCGATCATCGCCTGGCTGCGCAAGGGCATGGACCGGGATGCCTTCCATTCGAGCCATAGCGTCCATCATCCCGAGATCGAGCTGGTCTCGGCGGACCGCGCGACCGGCATCTGGGCGCTCGAGGACGTCGTGATCGATCTGGACTACGACATCGTCATCAGCGGCGCCGCCTTCTACCACGATCGTTACGTGAAGCGGGAAGGCCGCTGGTGGATCGAGCACACGGGCTACGAGCGCGTCTTCGAGCAGCTCGAGTCGCGCAAGGATCGACCGAGCCTGCGGCTCACGGCTTCGATGTGGTCGACCGGCGGCGCCAGCTCGATCAAGGCCTGAAGCGATGGCGAACCTGAGCCCCGATCCCGAGCGCGAGCGAAGGGCGGCGGACCGCTCCTGTGGCGACTGCTCGCTCTGCTGCACGATCCTGCGGGTCGACGAGCTCGGCAAGCGGGCCGGGATCGACTGCGTTCATCAGCTCTCTGCCGGCGCCGCGACCCCTCCCGTCTCCGAGACACCGACCGTCGAGACCTCCGCCGAAGACGGGGCGCCGGTCGTCGGGGGAACGCGGGCGAGAGGCGGAGGCTGCGCCATCTACGAGACACGCCCCCCGATCTGTCGCGGCTATCGCTGTCTCTGGCTTCAGGGGGGCCTCCAAGACGACGAGCGCCCCGACCGCACGGGCGGGGTCGTCGATCTCGAGACGACGGGCATCGGACTCCGACTGGCGATCCGGGAGGCGCGCCCCGGCGCCTTCGAAGGCTCGCCCGCGCTGCAGTCGATCGCCGAGCGCTATCGCGACTCGATGCCGGTCCGCATCAGCGACACGCGGGACGTGATGGATCCCGATCGACCCTTCCGGGTCCTGTTGGCCGATGGCGTCGAGCATCGGATCGAAGGCGAACGCGTGGAGATTCGTCGACACGGTCTTCTCGTCGAGACGCGGCGACTACCCTGGCTGGAGCGCTGGGCCCGGCGTCTCTCGAACGGGTGGCGTGCGCGCAGGCTCGCGCGGATTCCGGATCAGCGAGGCTGAGGCCGGCCCGATCCGTGCGCGCGAGCGGACGGGCGGAGACGGCTCTTGGACTACGACGCAGTCGTGATCGGCAGTGGAGCGGGCGGAGGCGCCGCGGCGCATCGGCTGGTCGCCGCCGGGTGGCATGTCCTGGTCCTCGAGCGGGGCGAGGCCTTCGACGATCCGACCCCGATGCAGGACGAGCAGGCAATGCTCGTCGACCGGATCGCGAGCGACGATCGAGCGCCCCTGATCGACGGTCGAAGCGAGCGCCCCTTCGTCGGCGGGATCCTGGGCGGGAGCACGCGACTCTACGGCGGCGTGCTGCTGCGACCCTCGCGCGCGGACTTCGTCCCCGGCCGCGCCTATGGCGACCGCATCCCGCGCTCGATCTGGGAGTGGCCGGTCGACTACGAGACGTTGGCGCCCTTCTACGAGGAGGCGGAGGACCTCTATGGCGTCTGCGGAGACGCGACGCAGAGCATCCCGCATCTCGCCGGACGCGATCGACCCTACCTGCGTCCCGCGCCCGCGCTCGGTCGGCTCCATCGACGCCTGAAGACGGGCTTCGAGCGCGAGGGAGGCTCGGCGTTCCGCCTGCCGCTGGCCATCGACTTCGATCGCTGCCTCCACTGCGCGGGCTGCCCCGGCTTCGCCTGTCCCGTCGACGCCCGGACCTCGAGCGCCTCGATCCTGCGCAGGTCGCCGCCGGGACGGGGGCGGCTCGAGCTGCGAACCCGATGCGAGGCGATCGAGCTCGTCGGTGCAGGTCGTCGCGTGCGGCGCGTGCGCGTCCTCGATCGCGAGACGGGCCGCCTCTTCGAGGCGAGCGCCGAGCATTTCCTGGTGGCCGCCGGAGCGCTCGGGACGCCGGCGCTGCTGCTGCGCTCGGGACTCGAGGGCGTGAGCGATCAGCTCGGTCGCAACCACATGTGTCATCTCGGTGCGGTGGCCGTCGCTCTCTTTCGCGAGGGCCTCGGGGCGAGCGGGGCGGCCCTCAAGCTGCTCGGCAAGGACACCGA
>CAYXLY010000083.1:0-1598 GCA_964466005.1 uncultured Spirochaetaceae bacterium
TGCGGGACTTCCTCCTGCTCTTCTTCTTCATCGCCCTGGGCGCCGGCATGCGCACCGGCACCCTCGGCGACCAGCTGCCGGCGGCCCTGCTGCTGTCCGCTTTCGTGCTCGTCGGCAATCCCCTCATCGTGCTCGCGATCATGGGCTTCATGGGATACCGCAAGCGCACCGGCTTCATGGCTGGGCTGACGGTGGCCCAGATCAGCGAGTTCTCACTGATCTTCGTGGCTGCGGGCATCGCCGCGGGCCACGTGGACGAGGAAGTGCTGTCTGCCGTGACGCTCGTGGGCCTCGTGACGATCACGATCTCCACCTACATGATTCTGTACTCGGAACGGCTCTACGCCGTCTGCGAGCCCCTGTTGGGGATCTTCGAGCGCGCGGTCCAGCACCGCGAGCAGCAAGAGGACGATCTGGGTACGCGGGGCTCGGCCCACGAGGTTCTGCTCTTCGGGCTCGGCCGCTACGGGTGCGAGGTCGCCCGCAGCCTCGAGGAGCAGGCCGTGCGCCCGTTCGCCATCGATTTCGATCCCGAGGCGCTGCGGGCCTGGCATGCGACGGGTGGCGCCGGCGTCTATGGCGATGCGGCCGACCCGGAATTTCTGGAGAACCTGTCGCTCGTCGCAGTGCAATGGGTGGTGATCGCGCTGCCCGCGCTCTCGGCTTCGCTGACCCACGATGATGCCCGGCTCATCCTGATCGAGCGCTTGCGAGCCGTCGGCTTCCGGGGTCGGATTGCCGTTCGGGCCGACACGCCGTCGGATGCCGCCGCCCTGCGCGAGCGCGGAGCCGACTTGATCCTGCAGCCCTTCGCCGACGCGGCGACGCGCGCCGTGGAGGAGATCACGCTGACCCGCCCCGGACCGTCCGAGCGGGAGCCCTCTCCGGCGGCGCCGGTGAGGCTCTGACCGACCCTCCACGGCCCGCCCCTCGAGCTCCTTCAGCGCTTTCTCGATCTCGGCCAGCGCTTCGAGCAGGTCTTTCGCGATCTGATGGGCGAGGAAGTGAGGGTCGAGGAGGCTGGCGGAGTCCTGGCGGATCTCGTCGCGATCGTCATTCCGCGTGCTTCGCCAGCTCGCCGACGAGCCAATCGACGAAGTCCGGATTGAACCGGCCGGAGTGCTCCGCCCACCACAGCCGAGAGCCCGGCTGGGACATCACCGAGAGACAGCTGGCTCGGATTCCCCCCCAGTCCGCGAGGGAGACGCGATTCCGGGATTCCTGCCGACGGAAGCTCTCGACGCGCCTGAGGAACGCCATCATGGCGAAATTGAAGCGCAACCGCTCTCCCGGCGTCAGCGTCTCCAGGTCCCCCGTTCCCTTGACGAAGATCCCGGCGAGGTCGTCGTTGGAGGCGAGGAGATCGTGCCAGCCCGCGGCCGCCTCGCTCATGTCCTGCAGCGTGGATGCGCGGACCGAAGCGGTGTTCTGACGGATCTGGACGGCGAGATAGCCCAGCGTCGCGATCACTCCGATCGCTCCGACGACCTCCCCGATCGCGCCGATCGCTTCCCAGCTCACCGTTCGTCGCTCGGTCGGGCGAAGGTCGGCTCGCGATCAGTCCACCGCCACCGCCACCGCCACCGCCACCGCCACCG
>CAYXLY010000083.1:1698-12506 GCA_964466005.1 uncultured Spirochaetaceae bacterium
AGGTCGGCTCGCGATCAGTCCACCGCCACCGCCACCGCCACCGCCACCGCCACCGGCGGCCGGTGGGCGGGCGCACGTCATGAGGATCCGGCATTCCCGTACACCTCTTCGTAATGCTCGACCTCGGGAAAGGGGTCGTAGAAGTGATGAAGCAGCCCGCGCCACTCTTCGTAGGACCTCGATCGTCGGAATCCCACGGTATGAGCTTCCAGGTTCTCCCAGCGCACGAGAAGGATGTAGCGGCTCGATCTCTCGATGCACCGCTGAAGCTGGTGTGAGACGTAGCCGGGTGTTTCCGTCAGGAGACGCTGCGCCTGTCCGAACGCACGTTCGAAGTCCGGCTCCCGGCCCGGCTCTACGTCGAGTATGGCCACCTCGAGGACCATGACATCCCCCATGCCCCGTGGCGGTCTCGCTCCTCTATTCAGCCCTTCATGAACTCCGGCTCGTTGAAGAGATAGCTCTTCTCCTCGACCCGCCTCGCGATCCGCCAGCCCTTCTCGGTCCGCCGATACTCGTCGACATACCACAGCCCGCAGAAGAAGACCCGGTTCTCCTTCCCCTTCATCTCCATCTCCGGCGGATTGAGGCACATCACGCGTCCCGTGGCCCGGTCCCCATCGAGCTCGATCTGGATGTTCGCGTTCAGATGCTGGCTGTTCGGGAACAGCTTGAACGCCTCGTGCAGGAACGCGATCGTCTCCTCGACGTTGCCCACCGACCCGCCGAAGACGCTGTAGTCGATGAACGCGTCCTCCGTGAAGACCTCGTCGCGCAGCGCGTCGAAGCTCTTCGTGTCGATGAGGTGGGAGTAGCGGTAGATGAGATCCTGGATTTCCAGGCGGTCGGAGATCTCTTGCAGAGAAAGCATCAGTCGAGCCCCAGTACTTGTTCGATCCGGTAGAGGCCGGGCTCTCGCCCGACGAGCCAGGCGGCCGCGCGGACGGCGCCGACCGCGAAGTGGCCGCGGGTGGCGGCGCGGTGGACGAGCTCGATGCGCTCGCCTCGGCCGATGAAATAGATGGTGTGCTCGCCGGGGTTGTCGCCGCCCCGGAGCGTCTGGATGCCGATGGCGCCTTCGGGACGGACGCCCGTCTCACCGGCGCGTTCGAGGACGACGTGGTCGTCGAGGCGCTTGCCCTGGCCTTCGGCGACGGCCTGGGCGAGGAAGAGGGCGGTGCCGCTGGGGGCGTCGCGCTTCTGGCCGTGGTGGAGCTCGAAGAGCTCGGCGTCGTAGCCGTCCCCGAGCAGGCGCGCGGCCTGGCGGGCGAGATGGCCGAGCACGTTCACCGAGACAGAGAAGTTGGGCGCGTGCAGGACGGGGATGCGGTCGGCGAAGCCGGCGAGCGCTCGGCGCCCCGCCTCGTCGAAGCCGGTCGTGCCGGTCACGTAGGCGACGCTGCGCTCGGCCGCGACGGCGAGGTTCGCGAGCGTAGAGTCGGGGAGCGAGAAGTCGATCGCGACGCGGCAGCCCTCGAGCGCGCTTCGGGGATCGTCTCGCAGTACGATGCCCTCCTCGAGGGTGGTGCCGAGGTCGGGATGGCCCGGCCGCTCGAGGGCGCCGGCCAGGACGAGGGCGGGCTCGTCGGCGAGGGCGGCGCGGACCTCGTGGCCCATGCGCCCCTGCGCGCCGACGACCATCACGCCGGCGGGGCCCGCCGGCGCCGCGCCTCGGCGCTCGCTTCCATCCGTCCTCGTCGGGCTCGACGCGCTCATTGCAGGATGCCCATGTCCTTCAGCACCACTCGGAGCCGCTCGCGATTCGGCTCCGTGAGACGGGTGAGCGGGAGGCGGATCTCCTCGCTGCACCAGCCGAGGGCGGCGGCCGCCGCCTTCGCCGGGATCGGGTTCGTCTCGCAGAAGAGGATGTCGAAGAGCGGCAGCAGCGCATAATGCCGCTGCTGCGCGCCCAGGATGTCCCCCTCGCGGAAGGCGCGGAAGAGGTCGCCGACGGGGCCGGGGGCGATGTTCGAGCTGGTGGATATCGCGCCCTTTCCGCCGATGGCGAGCAGCGGCAGGGTCAGCGCGTCGTCGCCCGAGAGCACGACGAAGTCCGCCGGCGAGCGCGCGATCACGTGGGCCATCTGCTCGAGGTTCCCGCTGGCCTCCTTCACGCCGACCACGTGGTCGAGGCGGGCGAGGCGGGCGATCGTGTCCGGCGCGATGTTGGACGCGGTCCGGCCGGGGATGTTGTAGACCAGCAGCGGGAAGCGGGTCTCGCGCGCGATCGCGGCATAATGCTCGTAGATGCCTTCCTGGGTGGGCTTGTTGTAGTAGGGCGAGAGCAGGAGCGCGCCGTCGGCCCCCGCCCGCTTGGCGTGGAGGGTCAGGCGGGTCGCCTCGCGGGTGGAGTTCGAGCCCGTGCCGGCGATCACGGGGACGCGTCCGGCCGCCGCCTCGACGACGATCTCCACCACGCGATCGTGCTCGTCGTGGGAGAGCGTCGCCGACTCCCCGGTCGAGCCGCAGGGAACGAGCCCGTCGACGCCGGCCTCGATCTGGCGCTCGACGAGCGCCCGCAGCGCCTCCTCGTCGACTCGGCCGTCGCGGAAGGGGGTGATCAGCGCGGTGTGGATGCCTTCGAACATGCTCTCTTCCGACCGTCCGGTCTGCTAGTCGTCCGCGAGGGGCCACTCGCCGGTGAAGACGGTGGCGGCCGGGCCCGTCATCCAGACCGGCGAGGCGGCGTCGGCCCACTGGATCTGGAGCTCACCGCCCCGCAGCTCGATCGTCACCTCCCGATCGACGACGTCGCGCAGCATGGCCGTCACGGCGACGGCGCAGGCGCCGCTGCCGCAGGCGAGGGTCTCGCCGGTGCCCCGCTCCCAGGTCCGCTGCCGGATGCGCTCGCGCGAGACGACCTCGATCAGCTCGACGTTCACGCGGTTCGGGAAGGCCACGTGATGCTCGAGCGCCGGACCGATCGCCGCGAGCGGGACGTCGTCGACGTCGTCGACCTCGATCACGCAGTGCGGGTTGCCCATCGAGACCGAGGAGGCGCGGAGCGCAGTCGGGCCGCCGGGCCAGAGCGACTCTTCGCCTCCGCTCGTCGGGAGGTCGATGGGCACGTCGAGGATCGGGCCCTCGCCGCTCGAGAGCGTCGTCGGGATCTTCGCGGGAACGAGCACGGGCAGGCCCATGTCGACCGTGACGCGTCCCGGACCGGCCCAGCGCGGCCGGACGACCCCGCCCAGGGTCTCGACCCCGATCTCGTCCGCCTTCGTATGGCCGGCGTCGCGCAGGTACGTGTAGAAGGCGCGGATGCCGTTCGCGCACATCTCGACCCTCGAGCCGTCGGCGTTGTAGATGTCCATCCGGAAGTCGGCGGCCTGCGAGGGCCGCACGACCAGCATCTGGTCGAATCCGACGCCGAAATGACGGTCGGCGACGTCGCGCGCGAGGCTCGAGAGATCCTCGGGCAGATCCTCTCGCAGTCCGTCGAAGAGGACGAAGTCGTTCCCGGCTCCGTGCATCTTGGTGAAGGGCAGTCGGCGGCTCATCGCGGTCGGACTCCCGAGCCCGCTCCGAGCGGACTCGGCGGGGCTCCTTCGGCGGTCATGAAGAAGGGCGCTCGAACGGCGTCTTCCGGCGCGAAGGCTGCGCGGCTCGCGGGCTCCGCCGGCGCGGGGCGCACGGGACGTCCGTAGCGACCGCAGCCGATCCCCAGTGTACCGACGATCGCGAGGATCAGCGCGACCCGGCAGGCGTGCGATCGCAGGCGGATCATCGGCTCCGCACCCCGACGGCGCCTTCCTGCATCGCGAAGGCCTCGGCATCGAGAGCCGACCGCTCCATTGCGAGCTCCGCCTCGATCTCGCGCAGCGCCGCCTCGACGCGAGCCCGCGCGGTGCCGCCCATCAGGGAGCGGCTCTCGAGGCTGCGCTCGAGATCGAGCAGCTCGTCGGCCCCCGCCTCGAAGGCCTCGTGGAAGGATTGCATCTCGGCGCGCCCCAGCGAGCGGAGATCGACCTGCTCGCGCGTGCAGTGGCCCACGATCCGACCGACGACCTCGTGCGCATCGCGGAAGGGCACGCCCGCCCGGACGAGCTCCTCGGCGAGATCGGTCGCCAGCAGCATGGGATCCGCCGCCGCCTCCGCCATCCGTTCGCCCTTCACGCGCAGCGTCGCGATCGCGCCCGCCATCACCTCGAGCGAGTCGCGCAGCGTGTCGACGGAGTCGAAGAGCGGCTCCTTGTCCTCCTGCAGGTCGCGGTTGTAGGTGAGCGGCAGGCCCTTCAGGATCGTGAGCAGCGTGACGAGGTTGCCGATCGCCCGCCCGGACTTCCCGCGCACGATCTCGGGCACGTCGGGGTTCTTCTTCTGGGGCATCAGGCTCGAGCCCGTCGAGTAGGCGTCGGCGAGCTCGACGAAGCCGAACTCCGAGCTCGACCACAGGACGAGCTCCTCGGCCAGCCGCGAGAGGTGGACCATCGTGATGGCGGTCGCCGAGAGGTACTCGAGCGCGGCGTCGCGGGAGGCGACCGTGTCCATGCTGTTGCGGGTCGGCGCCTCGAAGCCGAGCTCCCGGGCCGTCTGCTCGCGGGCCAGCGGCAGCGTCGAGCCCGCCAGCGCGCCGGCGCCGAGGGGACAACGCGTGATGCGCGCCCGGGCGTCGCGGAAGCGTCCCGCGTCGCGGCCCAGGACCTCGACGTGGGCGAGCCAGTGATGGGCGAGGCGGACGGGCTGGGCGCGCTGGAGATGCGTATAGCCGGGCAGGACCGTGTCGACGTGCTCGCGGGCGCGGGCGAGCAGCACGCCCCGCAGCTCGAGGAGGCCGCGCTCGCTGGCGACCGAGACCTCGCGCAGGAAGAGTGCGAGATCGGTGGCGACCTGGTCGTTGCGCGAGCGTCCGGTATGGAGCTTGCCCGCCACGGGACCGAGCAGCTCGCGGAGCCGCGTCTCGATGTTCATGTGGATGTCTTCGAGAGCGGGATCGAAGCGGAAGCGATCCGCCTCGATCTCCTCCGCCACGCGGTCGAGCCCCGAGAGCAGGGCCTCGGCGTCCGCGGCCGGGATCAGGCCGGTCTCGCCGAGCATGCGGGCCTGGGCGCGCGAGCCGCGGATGTCGTGGCGCGCCAGCACGCGGTCGAAGTGGATCGAGGCGCTGAAGCGCTCGACCGTCGGATCGGTGGCCTCGCTGAAGCGGCCGCCCCAGGGCTTGGTCGCCGCCGGGCTCGCGGGCGGGCCCGAAGATTCGGAGTCGGATCCGGAGCTCATGGCGCCCTACTCTCGCGATTTGGACCGGAACGCACAAGCGTATCGGGCGTATCGGGTCGGCGTTCCGTCGTCCGGTGCTCCTTTTCGGCGAGGACGGCGAACGGAAACGCGGCGCATGGGTTCCTGCACTCACGAGCCGCGGGATACGAGGGGTCGCTCCAGGACCCGACACCGGGGCCCGACACCGGGGCCCGATACCGGGGCCTGGATCCGGACTTGGGCAGGGACGGGGTGCCGGTCGCGCAGGGCGGCACATGAAGGTCGTGTCGTGCCTCGAGCGGACGGGTACCGTCCCTGGGGGCCAGCAGGTCGAGCCCGGCCGATCCGGGCCACGAGCCCGCCGGACCGTGCGAGTCGTTCGGGCCATGCGGGCCGAGCGGTGCGGGTCATGCAGGCCGTGCGGGCGGAGTCGAGGAGACGACATGGCCGGGTCGAGGAAGAGAGCCGCGGGGAAGACCGCCGGGAAGAACGGCCGCGGTCGGCACGCCCGGGGAGACCGTCGCAGGGGAGGCGACGACGAGGACCCGTCGACGGGCGGGCCGTCGAGGGCTCTGCTTCGGGCGCGGCGGGTCGGCCTGGTCGTGGTGGCGCTGGCCTTCGCCACCGGGGTCTGGGCGGCCCATCGGCTGCTCGAGCTCGACGAGATCGTCGTCGCGCGCTTCGACGGCCGGCGCTTCGCCGTGCCCTCGCGCGTCTATGCGGCGCCGCTCGTGATCTATCCCGGCGCCGACTGGCAGCAGCTGGACCTCGCCGGCTGGCTGACGCGGATGGGCTACCGCTCCCAGGACCAGGCGGGGCCGCTGGCGGTCGGGAGCTATCGCTGGCTGCCGGGGCGGCTCCGGGTCCATCTGCGCGCCTTCGATCATCCCGAGCTGCCCGAGTCCGCGCGCAAGGTCGAGCTGCGCCTCGAGGAGGGCCGTGTCCGGGAGATGCGGGATGCCCGGGGCGGGCGCGTGGACGTCGTGACACTCGAGCCGGAGCCGATCTCTTCCTTCTATGGCTCGGATCGCGAGCAGCGCGACCTCGTGGCCATCGATCAGGTGCCCGAGCACCTCATGTCGGCGATCTACGCGGTCGAGGATCGTCGCTTCGAGGCCCATCACGGGATCGACCCGAGACGCATCGTCGGGGCGATGCTGGCCAACCTGCGAGCGGGCGGCATCCGTCAGGGTGGGAGCACGCTCACGCAGCAGCTGGTCAAGAACTTCTTTCTGACGCCCGAGCGGACGCTGCAGCGCAAGATCACCGAGGCCCTGATGGCGTTGATCGTCGAGGCCCGGTACTCCAAGCCCCAGATCCTCGAGGCCTACCTGAACGAGATCTACATGGGGCGGCGCGGCTCGACCGCGATCCATGGCGTGGGCGAGGCCTCGCGCTTCTTCTTCGGCAAGCCGGTGGCGGATCTCGCGGTCGACGAGTCCGCGCTGCTCGCGGCGGTGATCCAGAGCCCGAATGCCCTGAGCCCCCATCGGCATCCCGAGCGGGCGAAGAGTCGGCGGGATCTGGTGCTGAGCCTGATGGAGGAGCAGGGTCTGCTCTCGTCCGAGAGGGCGGTCCGCGCGCGCGAGCGCCCGCTCTCCCTGGCTGCCATCACCCTCGAGTCGGGACAGGATCGCTATTTCCTCGACGAGCTCGCCCGGCAGCTTCCCGAGGTCTACGACGAGGACCTGCTCGCGATCGAGGGGCTCCGGATCTACTCGACCCTCGAGCCGGCCATCCAGCGCGCCGCCGTCGCGAGCCTGCGCGAAGGACTCGATGCGCTCGAGGCGAGGCTCGAAGCGGCCTCCTCGGCGCGCTCCGGGTCGGACGGCGCCGACGGTCCCCGCTTGCAGGGCTGTCTGCTGGCGATGCGTCCGCAGACCGGGGAGATCCTCGCGCTCGTGGGGGGGCGCGACTACTCGTCCTCGCAGTGGAACCGCTGCACGCAGGCGCGGCGACAGGTGGGGAGCGTCTTCAAGCCGGTGGTCTATGCGGCGGCGCTCTCTCCCCAATCGGGTCCCGTCGTCACGCTGGCGAGCCGCGTCGAGGATACGCCGCTGCAGATCGAGACCCGGGAGGGGCTCTGGGAGCCCGAGAACTACGACAAGATCTTTCGCGGACCGGTGAGCGTCCGCGAGGCGCTGGAGCGGTCCCTGAACGTGCCCTCCGCGCGCATCGGTCAGGCCGTCGGGGTCTCCCGCGTGGTGGAGATGGCGAGACGGCTCGGCATCGAGAGCGCCCTGCCGCCCGTCCCCAGCCTGGCGCTCGGGACGGCGGAGGTCTCTCCGATCGAGATCGCGACCGCCTACGCGACCTTCGCGAACGGCGGGCTGCGCCCGACGCCGCGCAGCTTCATCGGCCTGCTCGACTCCCGCGGCGTCGCCCAGGAGCGCTGGCCGCTGGCCGGCTCGCGCCGTGTCCTCGATCCCGGCACCGCCTTCCTCACGACGTCGCTGCTCGAGGGCGTCGTCGAACGGGGCACGGCGGTCGGGCTGCGCGCGCGCGGGCTGCGTGGGCCGATCGCGGGCAAGACCGGCACGACCGACGAGGAGCACGATCTCTGGTTCGTCGGCTACACGCCGGAGATGGTCGCCGTCGTCTGGATCGGATACGACGAGCCGCGGCCGATCGGCGTACCGAGCAGCCGGGGCGCGTTGCCGATCTGGGCGGACTTCCTCGAGCGCGTCTCGGGCGGACGGATTCGCGGCGCCTTCCAGCGACCCGGGGCCGTGGCCCGGGTGGACATCGATCCGAGGAGCGGGGCACGCGCCTTGTCCGGCTGCCCGGAGAGCCGCCCGGAGTATTTTCTCGAAGGGACGGCGCCTCGCGAGACCTGTCCGGAGAACGCACGCGAGCGGCGCGGGTTCTTCCGACGGCTCTTCGGCGGATGAGGCGCCGCGGCCGATGAGGCTCGCGGCACTCCCGAGAGCGCCTGGCCGGGCGGCTGGCTGGCGGCCCGGCTGGAATGTGCGAGCTTGCGAAGCGTGAAGGCCATCTCCGCGACGCTCGGGGGCCGCGTCCTCCTGGTCGGTTGTCTCGTCTGGGCCGTCGGCTGTGCCGGCCTGGCCCCGTCCGCGCTGGCGCCCTCCCGCACCGTGCCGCTCACCGCCTCGGGCGCGCTGGGCGAGGGGGACGCACGCCGGGACGCGTCGCTCCGGATCGTGATCACCGGACTCGACGAGGACGCCTCCGGAAGGCCCGATCGGGCACGGGCCCACTACCAGCGCGCGGTGCGCGTCGACTCGACCAATCCCTTCGCCTACCTCGCGTTGGCGCGCCATCATCTCGAGCAGGGCTCGCCCTCCGAGGCCGAGGCCTTTCTCGATCAGGCCCGAGCCCTCTTCGAGGCCCAGGATCGACTCGGTCCCGAGATCGGCGTCTGGGGACTCGGGCTGCGCGCGGGCATCGATCGCGCTTTGGGCCGAGACGCGAGCGCCGAGGAGTCGTTCGAGGCCGCGCGCCGTCTGGCGCCCGAGGTCTGGAGCGACGGTCGGCTCTCCGCCAGCGAGCTGCGTTAGTGCGGGAGAGTCCGGGGATGCTCTCCAAGCGGCTGGTCTTCTCGAGCGTCTTCGTGGTCGTCTTCGTGCTCGATCGCGCGGGAAAGCAATACGTTCTCGGCGCGCTCGAGCCGGGCGAACGCGCGGCGCTGCTCGGCCACCTCCTGAGCCTCGTGCATACCCGGGTCTCCAGCGCGGCCTTCGGACTCATGCGCGGCTGGGAGGGCTCGACCCAGATCCTGGTCCTCGGTCTGCTCACGCTCGGCTGTGCGCTCGTGGTCGGGAGCTTCTATCGCGGCCTGGCCCGTGGGGAGATCGGCAGCGCGGGAGCGCTCGGCGCGGTGCTGGCGGGCGTCTTCGGCAACTTCCTCGACCGACTTCGACACGGCGTCGGCATCGACTTCCTGCATCTCGGCCCCGTGACCGCCGAGTCGATGCCCGACTTCGATCTCTCCGATCTGGCCATCGCTCTGGGGGTGCTCACCCTCATCGCAGAGCTCCTGGCCTCGGAGATGGCGGCGCGCGTCGAGGAGCGCCCGCGGCGTTGATGGAGGCCCCGCGATCGGGTCGTTAGGCGGACCCGACGGCGCGTCGATCGCGCTCGTGATCGCGCTCGCGGTCTGGTCCGGACGGGTCGTGTCGAAGGCCGCACTCGAGGCCTCCTCGTTTCGGGAAGAATCTCTCGATGGATCCGCTCGCCGGGGCGCGAGTGAATCGCCTTATGGATCGGTGTCCTGCATCGATTACGACATACACGGAAGAGAGTATCTGGAGGGGTCGACCGTTCTCGGGACCGGGATTTTGTTGACAGCTCTCCGGCCTTTGCGTTAGAAAATGCCGACCCCTGGGCCTCGCAGATCATCCTGACCAGACATCCATCCAGTCACACGGAATCGACCTGCAGTCCGAGCCTCTTCGGTGAACTCGAAGGCATGAAGACGTTCGCGCACTCGCTCCAGCTCGGCCGAAGCCCGCACCTGCCCGATCGGGCCGGCTGCCAAAGGGGCGAGAGGAGACGAGCGGGACGCTTCGTGCCTGCGCGCTCCCGACGGCTTCGACCCGCACGGCCGGGCCGTGGCCATGTGCGCTCCTCCGGGAGGTCGTCCGAGAGCGTCTCCAGGAGCGCCTTCGACAGCTTCCTCGGGAGCTTCTTCGCCAGGAGAGCGGACGCGATGTCGATCCGCTTCCTCCGTCTGGAAGAGATCGGGCGTCCCTGGGACCGCCCATTGGAGTAGAGCCAGCGAAACGAGACGACCGGGTCGGTGATATCCTGTGCAGGCTGCTCGATCGACCACTCGCGGAGGAGGAAAGCCGTGCCGAAGACTTCAGGCAAGCCGAAGAGCGAGTACGCGATCCAGACCGTTTCGAACGCGCTCCGGATGCTCGAAGTCCTTCAGTCGGAGACCGAGATCGGGGTCAGCGATCTCGCTCGGCGACTCGGCCTCCACAAGAACAACGCCTTTCGGCTGCTGGCGACCCTCGAGCTGTCGGGCTTCGTCCAGCAGTCGCCGGCGACCGAGCTCTACCGGCTGGGCCCCGCCTGCCTCGTGCTCGGGCGGGCCTACTCCCGAAGCCATGGGTTGATGAACGCCGCTCGTCCGGTCCTCGAGGAGCTCGCCGCCCGCGAGGGCGAGACGGCTCACCTCGCGATTCTGCAGGATCGGGAGGTGGTGCATCTCGACGGCGCCCTGCCCGAGCGCCACGTGCTGAGCAGGCTGCGGGTGGGCGCGCGTCTGCCCGCGCACTGCACGGCCCTGGGAAAGACTCTCCTCTCCGCCCGGATGGCCGCTCGCATCGATCCGTCGGGGTCGGAGGCGGAGGCCGGCGACCCCGGGCTCGACGGTCTTCCGCTCCAGCCCTTCACCGAGGCCACGATCGTCGATCCGGAGAAGCTGATCGAGCATCTGCGGGCGGTCCAGCTCCACGGCTATGCGATCGATTCCGAGGAGTTCGCCGCGGGTCTCTGCTGCGTGGCGGCGCCGGTGCGCGACGGCAACGCGCGCGTGATCGCGGCGTTGTCGCTCTCGGGCCCCAGCGCCCGGTTCTCCGAGGAGCGACTCCACGGAGAGGCGGCCAGCGACATCATGACGGCGGCGACGGGTCTCTCTCGCGAGC
>CAYXLY010000084.1:0-9954 GCA_964466005.1 uncultured Spirochaetaceae bacterium
CGGCATACGAGATCCGGAGTGACTGGAGTTCAGAGGTGTGCTCTTCCGATCTTCGAGGCCCTGCGGCTCGGCGCGGGCGACTATCTCGCGAAGCCCCTGCACGACGAGGAGCTCGTGCTCGCGGTGGGGCGGGCGCTCGAAGGCTATGCCGCGAAGGCGGATCGGCGCCGGCTCCGCGCGCAGATCGATCGTCTGGTCGAGGGCATGGAGAGCCTCTCCCAGCTCGTCCGCCTCGCGGATCCGAGCGAGCGGATCTCCGTCCTGCGTCAGGGCATCGTCGATACGGCGAGTCGTGTCCTGGCGGCTTCGCGCGTTTCCCTGATGCTCTCCGACGAGTCCCAGGAGTGGCTCTCCGTCGTCGCGACCCGGGGCCACGAGGTCGCGAAGGAGACGATGAGTCCCCGTAAGGTGGGGGAGGGCGCGTCCGGAATCGCGTTCGCCGACGGCCTCGTGCTGAGCGTGCCGGACGCCCGGGCGGACGCCCGCTTCGCCGGCCGCGCCCCGAGCGATTATGTCCACGACGCCTTCGCCATCGTGCCGTTGGTCTGCCTCGGCGTCCCCGTCGGCGTGCTCTGCCTGACCGACGGCGAGGACGCGGAGGGCGTCTCGTTGCAGGAGACCAGCGTGCTCCGCCTGCTCGGCATGCAGGTCTCCGAGTTTCTGGCTGCCGATCCGGACGTGGAGGCCCTGCTGCAGGAGGCGACACTCGTCGGCGTCGAGGGTGTCGCCGAGGGCTGGGTCGAAGACGACGGCGACGGCGATGCCGAGCTGGCCCGGAGCGTCTGCGACGCGGTGGCCTCGGAGCTCGAGCCGGAGCGGGTGCTTCGCCGCGCCCTCGCCGCCGTCTCGAGCCGGCTCGGGGCGGCGCCCGTCTCGCTCCATCTGCTCTGCCTCGACGGCTCCCGACTGGAGCTCGAGGCGGAGGTCGATGGCGGAGTCGTGGGCGATCGCGGCTGGCTCCCGGCGACCGGCGGGCTGACCGGGCTGGTCTGCCAGAACGGCCAGCTGGTGGCGGTGGCCGTCCCTGGAGAGGAGAGTCGCTTCGATCCCACCGTGGACACGGCCAGCGACGACGTCGTCCGGCCCTTCCTCTGTGTCCCGATCGAGCTCCGGGAGCGTCGGGTGGGCGTGCTGCGGGTCTTCCTGGAGCCCGGTCGAAGCCCCTCCCCCCGTACGGGCGAGGTCCTCTCGGCCGCCTTCTCTGCGGCCATCCGCAGCGTCCTCCTGTACCGTAATCTGGTCCAGAGCATCGAGGAGCTGGCGGAGGCCCGACGGCAGGCCAGCGGTCGGGACTCGAAGCGCGACTGAGACGGAGTGCGTCCCTCCGTCGATCGAGGCGGAAGGGCTGCGTCACGGCGCAGCGCAGCGTCGGGAGAGTCATGCAGAGACTGGTCGACAAGGCGAAGGTGCTGATCGAAGCGCTGCCCTACATGAGGCGGCTGCTCGGCAAGACGATCGTGGTCAAGTACGGCGGTCACGCCATGACGGACGAATCGCTCCAGGCCTCCTTCGCAGCCGACGTGGTGCTGCTCAAGCACATCGGCCTCCGGCCCGTGATCGTGCACGGAGGCGGGCCTCAGATCGCAGCGACGCTCGAGCGGCTGGGCAAGCAGTCGACCTTCGTCGACGGCCGCCGGGTGACCGACGACGAGACGATGGAGGTCGTCGAGATGGTGCTCGGCGGCCGCATCAATCGGGAGATCGTCGAGCTGATCCAGCAGGCGGGGGGCACTGCCGTCGGGGTGACCGGCAGCGACGGTGGGCTGCTGCGGGTCCGGAAGCGCATCGTGGCGGGCCGGGATCTCGGCCGCGTCGGCGAGGTCACGGCGGTCGATCCGAGCGTGCTCTCGGCGGCCATGGGGGCGGGATTCGTTCCGGTCGTGGCGCCGATCGGGGTCGATGGCGAGGGCCGCAGCTACAACGTGAACGCGGACGAGGCCGCGGGCGCGATCGCGGCCGCACTCCGCGCGGAGAAGCTGATGCTGCTCACCGACGTCGAGGGGGTGCTCGATGCGAGCGGTCGCCTGATCAGCGAGCTCTCCGTCGAGGAGTGCCGCAAGCTGATCGCCGAGGGCACGATCCAGGGCGGCATGATTCCGAAGATGGAATGCTGTATCCAGGCCCTCTCCGGGGGCGTCGAACGAACCCACGTCGTCGACGGTCGCGTGGTGCACGCCGTGCTCCTCGAGATCTTCAGCGACGATGCGGGCGTCGGCACGCTCCTCGTGACCTGAACGGAGCGCCCGGCAGCGAGCCGAGCCCGGTCTCCGATCGCAGACAGAGTGGCGTCGACGCGCCCGGGCGCTCGCGGCCGCCCCGGAGAGCCGAGGCCGGAGCGCGCACCCAGCAAGAGCGGCTCGCGACGGGAGGGTCCCGTGCGCGGGGCTCGGCTCAGGCAACCGATGGATCTCGAGGAAACATGCCCAAGGATTTCGTGAGCGTGGCGGATTGGACCGCCGATGAGCTGTGGTCGATGGCGGATCGGGCTCTGGCCCTGCGCGAGAGCTATCGCACGGGCAAGCGCCCGCGCACGCTCGAAGGGCTGACTCTCGCCATGTATTTCGAGAAGCCCTCGCTGCGCACCCACGTGACCTTCGAGGCCGGCATCGCGCAGCTGGGGGGACACGCGATCCTGCTGCGTCCCGAGCAGATCGGCATCGGGACTCGCGAGAGCCCGGAAGACGTCGCGCGAAGTCTCTCGCGCTGGGTCGATTGTCTGATGGCCCGGACGTTCAGCCACGAGCTCGTCGAGCAGCTGGCGCGAGACGCGACGATTCCAGTGGTGAACGGCCTGACCGATCTCCTCCATCCCTGTCAGGCGATGGCCGACCTCGTGACGATCGCGGGCGTGATGAGTCCGACCGATGCGATCCTCACCTATGTCGGCGACGGGAACAACGTCGCGAACTCGCTGATCCTGCTGGCCGCCGTGCTCGGGCTGGACCTGCGCCTCGCGACCCCGGAGACCCACCGCCCCTCGGCCCGGATCCTGGATCAGGCGCGCCCCCTGGCTGGCGCGAGCGGGGCCCGGATCCACTGGACCCCCGATCCGGTGGAGGCCGTGAGCGGGGCCCACTTCGTCTATACCGATACCTGGACGAGCATGGGGCAGGAGGCGGAGGCCGAGCAACGCCGTCGGCTCTTCCGCGACTATCAGGTGAACGAGGCGCTGCTGGCGAAGACCGACGAGGCGCGGGTCATGCACTGCCTGCCCGCCCATCGAGGCGAAGAGGTCACGGCCGAGGTGCTCGATGGACCGCGGAGCCTGGTCTTCGATCAGGCCGAGAATCGCCTGCATGCCCAGAACGCGATCCTCGAGCATCTGCTCTGCCGGCGGGACGCCTGAGGCCGGCCTTCCGCTCACCGCGCGAGCCACCGCGCGAGCCGCCCGCGCGCACTCGCCTCGCCCCCTCCCCGCACGAGCCGCCCTCGCGAGCCGCCGGGTCGGCCGCCGTGTGTCCCGGTGCGGAGCGGCCCGGGCGGATGGGGAGCGGCCTCTCTTTCAGCGCCCCCAAGGGGTCCGTTCGGCTGGGGATCCCGACCCGTCTCCGGAGATGCCCTCTCAGATTTCGCGACCCGCGGACCGATGAGTCTCCCGCAGAGGCGCGCCCGAAGTGCGCACTCTGCTGGGGAGATGCATGGAGGCCTCGAGCCCGGGTCAGGATCCGATGGGACAGGTTCTCGCGTTGGCTTCGGAGCGGGACGCGACGCAGCTCAGCCTGACGTCGGCGGAGGGCTATCTGCTCTCCCGGATCGATGGCTCCACGCCCTGGCGCCTGCTCCGGGAGATCGGGGGAATTCCGCCCTCGGAGGTGGATGCCTGTCTCGCGCGCTGGGTCGAGGAGGGCCTGCTCGAGGTGGTCGCGCCCGGCGGCGGCCGGCCCGCGTCGTCCCGGAAGGGGGAGACCGCGGACACGGCAGGCGCCGCGTCCGCGCGGCCGCCGGTGCCGCCGGACCCGCCGACGCCGACCGCGATCGACGAGGGACTGCTCGATGAGAGCCTGGAGCTCGGCGTCTCGCTCCAGCGTCGGATCCTCGAGTTCGAGGCCTCGCTCGGGCGGCCCTATCACGATCTGCTGGGGGTCGAGCGGGGAGCCGACGCGCGCGTCGTCAAGCGCGCCTACTTCAAGCTCTCGAAGGAGTTCCATCCCGATCGCTACTTCCGCCGCGAGATCGGGCCCTACGCGGCGCGCCTCGATCGCATCTTCAAGAAGGTTCTCGAGGCCTACGAGATGCTCTCGGATCCCGACCTCTGTCGCGTCGAGAACCAGGCTCCCGACCCGATGGTCGCCGGGGCCACGGATCCGTCGGCAGCCTCGGAGCTCGAGTCGGACGCCGAGCGGGACGTCGAGACCGGCGCAGCCGCGAAGGGGGCGCCGCGGCGGGTCTCGAAGCTCGAGCGACTCCGACAGCGCATGCCCTTCAAGATCGATCACGCCGCCATCGAGGCACGTCGCGCCAAGGCCTTCGAGATCTTCAAGGCGGCCGAGCTCTCGCAGCGCGCCGGGCGTCTGAAGGAGGCCGAGGCGAACATCCGGATCGCCATCAGCTTCGATCCGAGCCGAGCCGAGTTCAAGGAGGCTCTCGGGAGTCTCCGCCTCCAGGCCGCGGGCGCCCGAGCGAGCAAGCTGCTCGCCTCGCCGAGCGATCGCATGAGCGACGGCGAGCTGCGCGAGGTGCTGACGTTGCTCGAGGACGTTCTCCTCTATCGCCCCCATGATCCGGACCTCAACGAGCGTGCCGCTCGGGTCTGTCTGAGCCTGGGGAAGCTGGCCTCGGCACAGGAGTACGCCGAGACGTGTATCGCTCGCTGTCCGGAGGTCGCCGCCCATCACACCCTGCTGGGCCGCATCTACAGGGAGCAGGGCGATCTCGAGGCGGCGATGCACGAGTTCGAGACGGCGCTCAAGCATGACGCCGAGGACATGGACGCACGAAGGGCCCTGGCCTCCGTGCGCATCGGGCGCCGCGACGCGGTGCGAGGAGGGGAAAGATGAGCCGGGTCATCGGAATCGATCTCGGAACGACGAATTCCTGCGTGGCGGTGGTCGAGAACGGACAGCCGACCGTGATCCCGAACTCGGGGGGGTACAAGACGACGCCTTCGATGTTCGGCATCGCACAGGACGGAAAGCGCCTGGTGGGACATCTGGCCAAGCGGCAGGCGATCACCAACGCGCGCAACACGGTCTTCGCCTCGAAGCGCCTGATCGGCCGTCGCTTCGAAGATCCGGAGGTCCAGAAGTCGATCGACCTCTCTCCCTACGAGATCGTGCGGGGACCGAACGAGGACCCCCGCATCAAGATCGGGGGCAAGACGTTCACCTGTCCGGAGATCGCCGGCATCATCCTGCGGGAGATGAAGCGGGTCGCAGAGGAGTATCTCAGCGAGACCGTGCAGGAGGCGGTGATCACCGTTCCCGCCTACTTCAACGACACCCAGCGCCAATGCACGAAGGACGCGGGCAAGATCGCCGGCCTCGAGGTCCTTCGGATCATCAACGAGCCGACCGCCGCGGCGCTCGCCTACGGAATGAACCGCCAGGGAGAGGAGAAGATCGCCGTCTACGATCTCGGTGGCGGGACCTTCGACATCTCGATCCTGGAGATGTCGGATGGGGTGGTCGAGGTCCTCGCGACCTCCGGCAACACCTTCCTCGGCGGCGAGGACTTCGACCGGCGGATCGTCCAGCATCTGGTCGAGTGGTTCGAGGAGTCCGAGGGGCTCGATCTGCGCGGCGATACGATGGCGCTGCAGCGGCTCAAGGACGCCTCCGAGAAGGCCAAATGCGATCTGTCGATGCGGGACTCCGTCGAGATCAACCTGCCCTTCATCGCCAGCGACGCAGAGGGCCCGCGGCATCTGAACTACGAGCTCACCCGCGAGAACCTCGAGGCGCTCGTCCACGACGTGGTCGAGGGGACGCTCAAGAGCGTGGAGCAGTGCTGCGTCGACGCCGGCGTCCAGGCCTCCGACATCGACCAGATCGTGCTGGTGGGAGGCCAGACGAGGATGCCGCTCGTCCAGCGTCGCGTGACGGAGCATTTCGGGAAGCGGCCGCACAAGGGCGTGAATCCCGACGAGGTCGTGGGGCTCGGGGCGGCCGTGCAGGCCGCCGCCCTGCTCGATTCGGAGCAGGACATGCTGCTGCTCGACGTCACGCCCCTCTCCCTCGGCATCGGAACCTATGGCGGCCACTTCGCGCGACTGATCGAGCGCAACACGACCGTCCCCGTCAGCAAGGGCCACGTCTTCACGACGACCCGGGACGACCAGTCGGCGGTGAAGATCCGCGTGCTGCAGGGCGAGAGCGACCTGGCTGCCGAGAACGACCTGCTCGGCGAGTTCGTGCTCTCCGGGATCCGGCCGGCACCGAAGGGCGAGCCCGAGATCGAGGTGAGCTTCGACATCGACGCCAACGGGATCGTCAGCGTCTCGGCGCGCGATCTCGCGACCGGGAAGGAGCAGTCCATCACGGTCAGCTCGACGGGCACGCTCTCCGACGCCGAGATCGAGGAGATCATCGAGGAACACGACCTCTACGAGGTCCAGCTCAAGGGCTGAGGGGGCGACATGCACGACCCGACCGAAGCCAGGGTGGCGAGCCTGCTCCAGCAGGGGCTCGAGTCCTATGGGACCGGCGACATCGCTCAGGCCTTCCTCCATTGGCGTGAGGTCCTCGATCTGGACCCGGGCAACGAGGAAGCCCTCGACTACATGCGCGACGCCGATCGAAGGACGAAGCCGAGAGGCGAGCCTCGGGTACGGAGCGGGGCGAGCCTCCTGGACGAGGCCCGGCGCCTCTTGCGGGCACAGGACGAGCAGGCGGCTCTGGAGCTCCTCTCGAGCGTGCCCTCCTCCTCCGGGAGCGCGGGCGGGCTGGAGTGCGAGGCGATGGCCGAGCTGATGCGCGCGCGCCTCTTCCAGCGCTATCGCGCCGAGCTCGGGGAGCTCGACCAGGTCCCTCGACTCGTCGAGGAGGCCGCGACCGACCTGCGAAGCCGGAACCTGCCGCCGAGCGCCGGCTTCCTCCTCGCGATGATCGACGGGCGTACGCCCTTGCGGGACCTGATCTCGGTCTCGGGCATGGATCGTTTCGAGGCGCTCCGCTCGCTCCATCGGATGGTCGAGGCGGGAATCGTGGAGTGGTCGTCATGAGCAGTACCGAGTCGATCTCGCTCCTGGGCTTCGTGCGGACGCCGATCCTGGTCGGAGACCCGGACGGCTGCATCGTCTACGCGAACCCGACCTTCTGCTCGGCCTTCTGCGACGCGGGCGACGACCCGGTCGGTCAGCCCCTGGCCATGGTCTTCGGGGGTGGCGCCCGGGAGGCGGTGCTGTCGGCGACGGCCTCGGTGCTGGAGGCGGGGCAGCCGGCTCGGCTGCAGATCCGCGAGGCGGGTCGGGGCTACTCGGGGCTGGCTTCGCCGATCGAGGCCGAAGACGATCGCGTCGGGGTGATCATGGTCCTGCTCGAGGAGCGCTCGAACGAGGAGCATCTCGCGAGCCTCGCGGAAGAGGTCGCGACACCGCTGGCCGATGCGCTCCAGTCGCTGCAGCTCGCCGCCTCCCAGCTGCACGAGATCCTGCTGGACGAGCAGCGGGACCTTCTGGCGCGGAGCACGCGCTCGATCGAGGAGTCCCAGAGATGGCTTCGCGAGCTGCAGGCTGCGGCGCGGGGCGGCAAGCGGCCACAGGGACGCTTCGACGTCGGCAGCCTGATCATGAAGGTGGCGGATCGCGCGCGGCAGGATCTCGGAGAGGGGCTGGACCTCGAGGTCGTGATGCCGCCGAACCTGCCCCGGGTCGTGGGGACTCCCGCGGTCTTCGAGCGCCTGCTCGGTCAGCTCGTGCGAGACCGGCTCGCGGAGTCCCGTCCCGACGCGCCGATGACGCTGCTGGCCCGTTCGCTCGGAGGCGAGGGCGTGCGCGGTGTGCTCGTCTCGCTGGTGGATGCCCCCGAGCCGACGCGTCGGCAGAGCACGGGATATCCGCCCGAGCTCGTCCAGGAGGGCATGCAGGCGATGGGAGGGGAGGCGGTCTGCGTCGAGGACTCCCTGATCGGGCGCGTGACCGCGATGCGCCTGGCCGTCGCGAGCGTCTGAGAGCCCGATCGCCACTCGTTCTCCTCGTCTCCGAGCCGCTGTGGAATCGTTCGAGAGTCGCTCTCGACCCTGGACTGGCGGGCGGGGCGCTGCAACCGCGGCAAGGGCGAGTCGACAGGCGCTCTCAAGAGGGTCACCTTTCTCGCCGATATCCAGGCATCGCAGTGCTGCGAGATGCGGGCCTTCGCGGTCGTTCCCGTCGGGGAGGTAGAGAGTGCCCGAGGTCGATGTCGAAGCGCCGATTCCCGTGCTGCTGGTCGGGCCGGGAGCGCGCCACGCACTGGAGCCGCTGCGGGTCGGGCTCACCGCGGCCGCGGGATCGACGCGTTTCTCCTGCGCGGTCTTCGAGTCCGCTGGCCAGGCAGCCGACGCCTCTTCGGGCGCCCCTCTCCTGATCCTGATCGCGTTCGGCGCCGAGGCGGGTGGGATCCACGCGGACCCGGCCTGGGACGGCTGGGATCGGCCCGGAGCGGCGATCGCGCGGATCGCGGTCTCGGACTCCGCCCCGACGGCCGAGGGCTCCGGGGCCACCGGTCTCCTGCAGGCCGATTCCGGCGTGATGCGACTTCATCCGGGACAGCTGGAAGGGCTACCCCTGATCACCTCGATGGCCGCCCGGCTCCTGGTCTCGCAGCAGAGGGCGACCGGTCTTCATCATCGGCTGGAGACGGAGCGCGAGTGCGAGTCGTTGGCGTCCTGTCTCGAGCCCGGCAAGCTCTACTCCCTGGCCCTGGACATCCTCCTCGAGCGGCTCGGCCGACGTCGGGGGATCGCGGTCTTCGCGCCGAGCCCCGCGCCGCGCGGAGCCGGGGTGGCCACGCGGGGCTTCGACGATCCCGAGCACGCGAGCCTCTGTCACCGCCTCGTCGAGGAGAAGTCGGTGGCCGCGACCCTCGGAGAGGGAGAGGTGGCCGTCCTGCCCTTCGGTCCCATCCATCACGTGCTCGGGCGGATCGGCGTCGAGGCCCCGGGGCCGCTCCTCGCCGTGCCCCTCCGCGGAGAGAGCCAGGAGGCCGGACAGGTCTGGATCCTCTCCGAGGGGGCTCGATTCGACGAGACGGACCTCGAGTCGGCGAGGACGGTCGCCCGTCGAGCGAGCACTGCGCTCCGGACGGCCGAGCGGTATCACAAGGCCAAGGAGCGCGCCTTCGTCGACGACGTGACGGGCGTCTACAACGCCCGCTACCTGCTCGATACGGCGGACAACGAGATCCAGCGGGCCGCCCGCTACGGCAACCCGCTCTCGGTCCTCTTCCTCGACCTCGATCGCTTCAAGACCGTCAACGATCGCTACGGACATCTCGTCGGGTCCGACACGCTCCGACAGCTCGCCGTCCTCCTCTCTCAATGCGTCCGGCAGGTCGACACGCTGGCGCGCTACGGGGGAGACGAGTTCACGATCCTGCTCGTGGACACGCCCCACGACACGGCGCTCCAGGTGGCCGAGCGCATCCGCCGGACCGTCGCGGAGCATCTCTTCGAGACGGCGGGGCAGGACGGCAGTGTCCAGCTCTCGATCTCGATCGGCGTGGCGACCTGTCCCGTGCACGGCGCCCAGCGGGCAGAGCTGCTGGACGCGGCCGACAAGGCCATGTACCGCGCGAAGAGCGAGGGACGCAATCGGGTCTGCTCCGCCGCGGAGCTGCTGCGCGGGAGGCGGCGCGAGGACTGATCCGGGTCTTCTCGAGTCCTCCGAGCCCGATTGACAGTCCAGAGCGCGGTTGCTATCCAACCGACCGATTTAGCAACGTTTTTCTTGTTCCTTTTCGGGTTCGACGGCTCGCTCCGGGCACGAAGGCTCTCAACCGCAGGCTGAAGGCTCTCGGCCGCAGGCTGAGGGCTCTTGCC
>CAYXLY010000084.1:10054-12468 GCA_964466005.1 uncultured Spirochaetaceae bacterium
GAAGGCTCTCAACCGCAGGCTGAAGGCTCTCGGCCGCAGGCTGAGGGCTCTTGCCGGAGGCTGAAGGCTCTTGCCGGAGGCTGAAGGCTCTTGACGGCCCAGCGCTCTTCCCGAGTGTCCGGAATCCGTCGTCGTGGCTGCGCGACTCGGACATGGTGGAACCGGAACGCCTCCTCTCGGGAGCCTGGATGAGCACGCAGAGCGTCGATCTCGATGGAATGGGATCCCTGCGCCGCAGTCATCGCTGCGGCGAGATCATGTCGGCCGCGACGGGCGACGAGGTCGTCCTGGCGGGCTGGGTCCATCGGCGTCGGGACCATGGCGGCGTGATCTTCGTCGATCTGCGGGACAAGACGGGCCTCGTGCAGGTGGTCTTCCGGCCGGAGTCCGCACCGGACGCCCATGCCCGGGCCCATCATCTCCGCTCGGAGTGGGTGCTGATGGTGCGCGGGATCGTGGAGCCGCGCACCGAGGACACGATCAACCCGAACATGGAGACCGGCCGGATCGAGGTCGACGTGCGCGAGCTGCGCATTCTGAACGCGGCGAACGTGCCCCCCTTCGCGATCGAGGAGGAGACCGAGGTCGACGAGTCCGTGCGGCTCAAGAACCGGCTGCACGATCTCCGTCGCCCGCCCCTGCAGCGGGCTCTGCGGATCCGACACGACCTGGCGCGCGCCGTGCGGGAATCCCTCTCCGAGCAGGACTTCCTCGAGATCGAGACGCCGATCCTGGCGAGGGCGACGCCGGAGGGCGCGCGGGATTTCCTCGTGCCGAGCCGCTTCCACCCGGGCTCCTTCTACGCATTGCCCCAGTCGCCGCAGATCATGAAGCAGCTCTTCATGATCGGCGGCTGCGATCGCTACTTCCAGATCGCACGCTGCTTCCGCGACGAGGCCCAGCGAGCCGACCGCCAGCTCGAGTTCACGCAGGTCGACCTCGAGCTCTCCTTCGTGGGCGTGGAGGAGATCCTCGCCGTTCTCGAGAAGGTCACGATCGACGGCTGCCGCGCCGCGGGCGTCGAGCTCGAGGCGCCGTTCAAGCGGATCACCTATGCCGAGGCCATGGATCGATACGGCTGCGATCGGCCCGACACGCGGGTGCGGCTCGAGCTGGTCGACCTCACGGACGTGTTCGAGACGAGCGAGTTCAAGGCCTTTCGCGGCGTCGCCGAATCGGGCGGTCTCGTGAAGGCGCTGCCGATCCCGAATGCCGAAGAGCTCACCCGCGGCGAGATCGATCGGCTCGAGAAGCTCGTGCGCAAGGAGCTCGGCGCCCGCGGCCTGGGCTGGATCCGCGTCGAGGCGGACGGCTCGTGGAAGTCGCCGATCACCAAGTTCCTGGGCGAGGCCGAGACCGAAGCCATTCGGGAGCGTTGTCGGGCGGAGCCCGGCATGGTGATCTTCTTCCAGGCGGACGCGTCCGATCGAGCCAACGCCATCCTCTCCCGACTGCGCGACGACCTCGGCAATCGGCTGGGAAGGGTCGACGACAGGCCCTGGGACCCGCTGCTCGTGGTGGATTTTCCGCTCTTCGAGCGCGACGAGAACGGCCGGCTCACCTACGTGCACCAGCCCTTCGTGGCTCCGGTCGAAGAGGACCTGCCGCTGCTCGAGACGGCGCCGGAGAAGGTCCGCGGAACGCATTACGATGTCGTCCTGAACGGCGTCGAGCTCGGTTCGGGCAGTCTCCGCAATCATCGAAGCGACGTGCAGCGGACGATCCTGGAGATCATGGGCTACTCGGAGCAGGAGATGGAGGAGAGCTTCGGCTTCATGCTGAGCGCGCTCGACGTGGGCGCCCCGCCTCATGGCGGGTTCGCCTTCGGCTTCGATCGTTGGGTGATGCTGCTGGCGGGCGTGGACAGCCTTCGGGACGTGATCGCCTTCCCGAAGACCCAGCGGGGGCAGGACCTGCTCATGGAGGCGCCTTCGCCGGTGGATGCCGAGCAGCTCGCCGAGCTCTCGTTGCGTGTCCGGCTCCAGCCGGCGCGAGAGTAGGGCGGCCCCGCTTCGATCGGGGCCATGAGGCCGGTTCGGCGGTTGCCGGGTCGGGCGACCGTGAGAGTGAAGAAGCGAAGAAGCAAGGAGGGACCCGGAAATGGCCAGACCGAAGATCGCCCTGATCGGGGGCGGAAACATCGG
Source organism: uncultured Spirochaetaceae bacterium (assembly GCA_964466005.1). Lineage (GTDB taxonomy): Bacteria > Myxococcota_A > UBA9160 > UBA9160 > UBA4427 > UBA4427. The sequence goes on from CAYXLY010000084.1 coordinate 12,199, forward strand.
AGGCGTGCTCGCGGAGCAGGCCGCCTATCGCGAGCTCGGTGACGTCGTCCTCTTCGACGTGGTGGAAGGCCTGCCCCAGGGCAAGGCCCTCGACATGGCGGAAGGCTCGCCTCTCGTCGGCTCCGATGCCCGGATCAGCGGCACCAACGACTACGAGGGGATCGCGGGCGCCGACGTGGTGATCATCACCGCGGGGCTCGCCCGAAAGCCCGGAATGAGCCGGGACGACCTCCTGAAGACGAATCTATCGATCATGAAGCAGGTCGCCGA
>CAYXLY010000085.1:0-12360 GCA_964466005.1 uncultured Spirochaetaceae bacterium
CGCGAGCTCGGCGACCGGCGGAAGGTCGAAACAGACCAGTCGGAGATCGGGAGCCCGGCTCGCGACCGTCTCGAGGAATGCGCCGTCGCCGCCGCCCACGTCGAGCAGGCATCGATGACGCTCGAGCGGATAGGCGTCGAGCACCTGTCGTGCGACGAGCGATTGCGAGGCGGACATCAGGGTGGTGTAGGGCGCGATGCCCTCACGGCCGAGAGCGCGTCTGTCTGCGGCGCGTGCATAGGGCCAGAAGCGGCCGAGCTCGGTCTGCTCGATCTCCCCGCGCAGGAGCGCCACGGGATCCGAGAGGTCGGAGTAGAGCAGCGGATGATGCGCGACCATCTCGGCGATGCCGGGATTGCCGAGGAACGCGGCTCCGAGCCCGCCGAGCCCGAAGCGACCGCCGCTCCGTCGCTCGAGCAGACCCAGGGAGACGGCCGCCCGCAGCAGGCGCTCGCAGCTCTCCTCCGGGAGCGCGAGCCTTCGGGCGAGGACGGAGGCGGTCCGGGGTCCCTCGGCCAGCTCGTCGAAGAGGCGCAGCTGGACGCAGGCCAGCAGGACCTGCGAGTAGACGAAGCCGGCACAGAGGTCGAAGAGCTTCTTCGCCCGGCGTCGGGCGATCGCTCTCGTGCCCGGCAGCCGGATGGCCCAGGACTGGAACCGGGGGCTGGAGAGCACGCGGTTGCGGAGCTCCCGAGCCCGATCGCCCCAGCTCAGCCTAGAGACCATCTCATGAACCCCTCGGTCGCGATGCACGCGCCTGCATTCGACCTGGGCAAGACGCGTGCTTCCCTCGGAGGCGCTGCCGGCGGACAGCGCGGTGACTCGTGGGTCCGTATAGTGGAGACGGGGTCGAGACGCCAGGCAGGGCTTCCGAGCCGGTCGAGGCCAGCCGAACGGGGTCGGGCGATGCGCAGCGAGCGGGTGATCGTGGTCGGAGCGGGGGTGGGCGGGCTCGTCGCCGCGCTGGAGCTGGCGGCTCGCGGTCTCGAGGTGGTTCTCGTCGAGCGCGCGGCGAAGCCGGGCGGCAAGATGCGAGAGGCCCGGATCGGCGACGACCGGATCGACGTCGGTCCGACGGTGCTCACCATGCGCTGGGTCTTCGACGAGCTCTTCGAGCGTGTCGGCGCGACCTTCGACGAGGCGGTCGGGCTGCGACCGGTCGAGATCCTCGCGCGACATGCCTGGAGCGAGACCGAGAGGCTCGATCTCTTCCCGCAGATCGAGCGCACCGCCGATGCCGTGGGCTCGCTCGCCGGCGCTCGGGAGGCGCGGGGCTACCGGCTCTTCTGCGAGCAGGCGCGTCGGATCTACGACACGCTGGAACGGCCCTTCCTTCGAGCGAGCCGCCCCGGGCCGCTCGATCTCGTCCGCTCCGCGGGGTGGCGCGGAATGGCCGACCTCTGGAGCATCCAGCCCTTCTCGCCGATGCAGCGCGCGCTCGGCCGGTACTTCGAGGATCCGCGCCTGCGTCAGCTCTTCGGTCGTTATGCGACGTACGTGGGCTCTTCGCCCTTCTCCGCGCCGGCGACGCTCATGCTGATCGCTCATGTGGAGCGGGAAGGCGTCTGGCTCGTAGAGGGCGGGATGCAACGCGTCGCGGACGCACTCGCACGGCTCGCAGAGGAGCGGGGCGCGCGGCTCCGCTACCGCAGCGAGGCGAGCGAGGTGATCTCGGAGCGGGGGCGCGCGAAGGGGGTCGTCCTGTCGACGGGAGAGCGGATCGAGGCGGACGCCGTGGTCGTGAACGCCGATCCGGCGGCGCTCGCGGAGGGACGCTTCGGGCTCGCGGCGAAGCGCGCCGTGGCTCGCGTCTCGCCGTCGCGTCGATCCCTCTCGGCCCTGACGTGGGCCTTCACGGCCGAGGCCGAGGGCTTCCCCCTGCTCCGGCACTCGATCTTCTTCTCCCGAGACTCCCGATCCGAGTTCGAGGATCTCTTCGAACGTGCGAGAATGCCCGCGGACCCCACGGTCTACGTCTGTGCCCAGGACCGGGAGGGAAGCGATCGATCGCGGCCCCCGGGTCCGGAGCGCCTCTTCTGTCTCGTGAACGCCCCGGCCAGAGGAGACGCCCACCCCTTCACCCACTCGGAGATCGAGCGATGCACGGAGCGGATGTTCGCACGGCTGGCGGGCTGTGGCCTGAAGGTGGATCGGTCTCCGACGGAGACCCGGGTGACCACGCCGACGGACTTCGATCGGCTCTTTCCGGCGACGGGCGGGGCCCTCTACGGAACGGTCTCTCACGGATGGCGCGCCTCGTTCCGACGCCCGGGAGCCCGCACCCGGCTTCCGGGGCTCTACCTGGCGGGAGGCAGCACGCATCCCGGGGCGGGGGTCCCGATGGCAGCCCTCTCGGGCCGGATGGCCGCGGCCGCGATCCTCTCGGACCTGGCTTCGACCGCCCGGTCCCGGACGACGGCTACGTCTGGTGGTACGTCGACGCCCTGAGTGACGACGGGCTTCAGGGTCTGACCCTGATCGCCTTTCTCGGCAGCGTGTTCTCGCCTTATTATGCCGCAGCTCGAAGGAGAGCGGCCCGGCGAGGGCAGGCTGCGGATCCCCTCGACCATTGCGCCGTCAACGTGGCCCTCTACAGCGGCCGTTCGAAGCGTTGGACGCTCACCGAGCGGGGACGGCGAGACCTGAGCCGGGATGCGACCTCGCTGTCGATCGGCCCGAGCTCCCTCACCTGGGACGCGAACGGACTGACCGCAGAGATCGACGAGACGACCGTCCCCCTGCCGTCGCGAGTCCGCGGATCGATCCGCCTGAGGCCCGAGACGGTCCACGAGGAGACGCACGCCCTCGATCCCGCCGGCGTCCATCGATGGCGGCCGATGGCGCCCTGTGCGCGGGTCGAGGTCGCGCTCGACCGCCCGGCCCTGCGCTGGAGCGGACGGGCCTACCTGGACTCCAATCGGGGGGACTCGCCGCTGGAGGAGGCCTTCGACCAGTGGCACTGGTCTCGCAGCGCGCTCCCGGATGGATCGGCTGCCGTGCTCTACGACGTTCGCCGTCGGGATGGGACCGCGTTCGGGCTCGCCCGCCATTTCGGCAGCGGGGGCGGCGTCCGGGACTTCGATCCCCCGGCTCCCGTCTCCCTCGCCCGCACCCTCTGGCGAGTGGACCGGGCCGCGCGAGTCGATCCGGGTGGGGTGCCGTACCTGCGCCGGACTCTCGAGGATACGCCGTTCTACACGCGCTCCCATCTCGAGGGCCACCTGCTCGGCGAGCCGGTGCAGACCGTCCACGAGAGCCTGTCGCTCCGTCGCTTCAGCCAGCACTGGGTCCAGTGCCTGCTGCCCTTCCGGATGCCTCGCCGCGTGGGTTGAGGCTTCCGGCCATCGGCGGTGGGCTCTTCCACCTCCTCGCCCCTGCCCCTGCCCCCGTCCCACCCCCGCCCCCTCTTCGTGTCCGGCGGGTCGGAAGGTCCGTCGATTCGACTTCGGGGGGCCCGCTGGTGTCAATTTAACTTGACTTGTATGAGTGTCATGATAAGATGACATCATCGTCCGGGTCTCCCACGTCGCGCTCCCACGTCACGAGAGGCGGCCTCGATCCGGCGAGCTGGCTTGACGCGGGTCCGAGGCGGCCCGTGTCGGGAGCACGAGCAGGGGAGAGCGCGATGGGGAGCCCTGACGAATGAGCGCGAGATCCGAGGCGCTTGCGGTGATGGGTGAGCAGCGGCCGCGTGCGGAGGCTGCTGGCTGGGGAAGCGCTCCGGCCCCGTTCCGGGATCTCTGCACCGATTGCGGGCTCTCGCGCACCTCGGATCCGTCCCGCTGCGGCACCGCCTGCCAGTTCATCCGCCCCCGCTACGCCGAGCTCGAGCGCCGCAACCACGGTCGCGCCCGCGATGCCGCGCGACCCGACGAGCTGCATTTCGGACCCCACCTCGAGATGCTCCGGGCCAGTCGGAGCGAGCCCGCCCGCGGCGCCCAGTGGAGCGGCATCGCGACGCGTCTCGGTGAGCGTCTGCTCGAGACGGGGCGCGTCGATGCCGTCCTCGCCACCGCCTCCGATCCCCAGGATCGCTGGAGACCCCGGCCCGTGCTCGTGACCCGTCCAGAGGACATGGCGGCGTGCCGGGGAATGAAGATGGGCTTCTCACCGATCCTCGCGCTCCTCGACGAGGTCGCACGGGCGGGGCATCGCCGTCTCGCCGTGATCGGGATTCCCTGTCAGATCCATGCGCTTCGCGCGATCGAGCCGGATCTGGGGCTGGACTCGCTCTACGTCGTGGGCACGCCCTGCAGCGACAACACGACGACCGAGCATTTCCACCGCTTCCTGGAGCTGCTGACGGCGCAGCCCGAGGAGGTCACCTATCTCGAGTTCCGGCCCGACTACCGGGTCGAGATCCGATTTCGAGATGGAAGGATCGAGCGGATCCCCTTCCTCCAGCTTCCGATCGCGCAGCTCCCCGACGACTTCTTTCCGCTGACCTGCCGCTCCTGCATGGACTACGTCAACGCATTGGCCGACGTCACGGTCGGCTACATGGGTGGAGACGGGGAGCAATGGCTTCTGGTCCGGAACGATCGCGGCCGCGAGATGATGGACCTCGTCGAGCCCGAGCTGACGCTCTCCCCGATCACCTCCTCGGGACACCGGAAGCGTCCGGTGCAGGGCTTTCTCGGGAATCTCGAGAGAGCATCGGGCGGTCTTCCTCTGCGCCGCCTTCCGGGCTGGCTGAGGCCCGTGGTCGCCTGGCTGCAGCGGGCCTTCGGGCCGCGCGGACTCGAGTTCGCGAGGGCGCGCGTGGAGATGAAGACCCTGGAGGGCATCGTGGCGCTGCGCGATCTGCGGCCTCGACGTGTGCGGTGGATGGTCCCCCCGAGCGCCTGGGCTCTCGTCGAGCCCTACGGCGTCACGCCGCGGGCGGGAGAGCTCGAGCCTCGAGCCAAGGAGCTGGCATGATGAACGGATCTCGCGTGTACGATGCGGTCGTGGTGGGTGGTGGTCCGGCGGGTGCGACGGCCGCTGCAGAGCTGGCCGCCGAGGGTCGGAGCGTGGTGTTGCTGGACAGGGGCGGTCGCGTGAAGCCCTGCGGAGGAGCCGTGCCGCCGCAGCTGCTCCGGGACTTCGACGTGCCCGAGACGCTGCTCGTGAATCGCGTGGACACGGCTCGCATCGTGTCGCCCGGAGGCCGCGAGGTCGACATCCCGGTCGGCGAGGGCTTCGTCGGCATGGTCGACCGGGAGAGCTTCGACGAGTGGCTGAGATGCCGCGCCGTCCGCTTCGGCGCGAAGCGCAGGACCGGCCTCTTCCGTCGGATCGAGCGCGACGCGGCGGGAATCGTGAGCGTGCGTTATTCGAGCCCCGGCGAGGGTCGGTCCGGGCCGGACGAGATCGTGCGCGCACGCGCCGTGATCGGCGCGGATGGAGCCCTCTCGCAGGTCGCGCAGCAGGAGATCGCAGGCGCGGAGAAGACGGCCGATCGGATCGTGTTCGCCTATCACGAGATCGTCGAGTCACCGAAGAGCGGCTCCAATGGGGGCTTCGAGCCCGGTCGGGCCGACGTCCACTACGACAGCCGCTTGAGCCCGGACTTCTATTCCTGGGTCTTTCCGCACGGCGAGACCACCAGCGTCGGGACGGGGACCTGTCAGAAGGGCTTCGGGATGCGTGATGCGGTCTCCCGGCTGCGCAGCCGCACCGGCCTCGATCAGAGCCGCACGATCCGACAGGAAGGCGCCCCGATCCCGCTCCAGCCGCTTCCGCGCTGGGACAACGGCCGCGACGTCATCCTGGCCGGCGATGCGGCGGGAGTCGTCGCGCCCTCCTCCGGCGAGGGGATCTTCTACGCGATGACCGGAGGGCGGCTCGCGGCCCGATCGGTGGACGAGCTCCTCCAGACCGGCAATGTCCGCGCGCTCCGGCGCGCCCGGCGGCGCTTCCTGCTCGAGCACGGCCAGGTCTTCTTCGCGCTTCGGATGATGCAGCGGTTCTGGTATGCGAACGATCGCCGACGAGAGCGTTTCGTCGCGATCTGCGGCGACCGGGACGTGCAGCAGCTGACCTTCGATGGCTACATGAACAAGAAGCTGGTTCGCCGTCGTCCGCTCGCCCACGCGAGGATCTTCTTCAAGAACATCGGTCATCTGACTGGATTGGTGCCGACATGAGCTCACCTGCGCCGACTGCCTGGATGGACGCCTTCGACCTCGACCCCGGGAACGTCTGGACCCCGCCGATGCGCGGCCGGCTGGACGATTTCCTGGAGGAGAGCCGGGGCCCGCTCGAGGAACGCCTCGCCCGCGTCTGCGACGAGCTCGGTCGGGAGATCGACGGTCTGCCCCAGGTCCTGGCCCGCGCCGTGGGCACGGAGGGGAGGGGCGGTCGCCGCTGGCGTCCACTGCTCACCCTGGCTGCCGCGGAAGCCAGCGGCGGGCGTTCGGCCGAGGCCCTGGACGTCGCGGTCGCCGTGGAGCTGACGCATACGGCCTCGCTCGTCCTCGACGACATGCCCTGCATGGACGACTCCGCCCTGAGACGCGGCCAGCCGGCCACGCACCGGCTGGTGGGCTCTGCGGGGGCGATCCTCCTATCGGTCGGGATGCTCGCCCGCGCCGTCGAGCTGCTCGGAAGTCTTCCGGGTTCGGGCGCCGTGGTCTGCGAGGGCTGGGGGAAGACGGTCGGACTCCAGGGCATGGCGGGCGGGCAGGCGATGGACGTCACGGCTGCCGGGCCGCTGCGGGGCGCCCGCCGCAGGCTCCATCGCGCGAAGAGCACCCTCCTGCCCGCCTTCGCGTTGGCCTCCGGCGCGAGAGCCGGAGGAGCGGACGAGGCCCTCTGCGTCGGTCTCGAATCCTTCGGCCGATCGCTCGGCTGGGCCTATCAGCTGGTCGACGACGTCGAGGATCTGGAGGAGGACGCCCGGCTCGGTCGCGGACCCGGCGGAGCCCGCCCCCTCGCGCTCAGTCGTCGGATCATGCAGCGCGCCGATCGTCGCCTGCGCCGGCTTTCCGGCCTGACGCCGGACGGCATCGAGATCCTGATCGGGCTGGCGAATCGGATCGTCCGGCCCGATCCGACGCTCGCATGGCAGGACGCGCGACGGAGTGGGCGACAGGAGGCGCGTCTGGACATGGACGGGCAGGCGCAGCAGTCGGAGGAGCAGAAGTGACACTCGTCTCGCTCAGGGTCGACTTCCGGACGGCTGGACTCGAGGTGCGCGAGCGTTTCCATCTGCCCGATCAGGAGCTGCCGCGCGTCTACGACGCGCTCAGCCGGATCGGCGTCGAGGAGGCAGTGCTGACGCGCACCTGCAATCGGCTGGAGGCCATCTGCTGGTGGCCGGATGCGTCGTCCGGCCCGAGCCTGCGATTCCGCGGCCATCAGATCTGCCGGGCGTGGGTCGGATCAGAGGGGCCGGAGGCCGATCTCCTCCATGCCCACGCGCGTGTCCTGGACTCGACCGACGTCGTTCGGCATCTGCTGCGGGTCGCCGCCGGGCTGGAGTCGCAGATCCTCGGCGACATCCACATCCTCGGGCAGCTGAGGCGCGCCTATCGCGACGCCGTCGACGCGGACGCGGTGGGCTCCCATCTACATCGTCTCTTCGAGACGGCGCTCCGGGTCGGCAAGCAGGTGAAGCGAGAGACCCATCTGATGGCCACGCGCAGTGGCGTCGGATCCGAGGCGGCTCGACGCGCCATGGACCGGCTCGGTCCTTTGCGCGATCGCGAATGCGTGATCGTGGGGAGCGGGAAGATCGGAAGCCAGGCGGCGCGCTCGCTCTCGGGGCTCGGCGCGAAGAACCTCACGATCCTGAACCGGACCGTTCATCGTGCCCGGCTGCTGGCGGATGAGATCGGAGCCACACGCGCAGCCGGGCTCGATCTCCTGCCGCAGAGCGTCGCCCGGGCCGATCTGGTCGTGGTCGCGACGAACGCCGACGCGCCCGTCCTGACGGTCGAGGCCATCGAGGCCGCGCGGTCGTCGGCTGGGAGCACGGCCTCGGTGGCGCCGCTCCTCGTGATCGACGTCTGCGTGCCCCGCAACGTGCAGCCCGAGGTCGGTCGGTTGGAAGGCGTCGAGCTCGTCGACCTCGACACCCTTCATCCGGAGGCGGCCGAGGTCGAGAAGGGCCGGAATGCGGCGGTGCCCGAAGCCGAGGCGCGCGTCGAGGCTGGCGTCGACGAGTTCACGCGGTGGCTGGCGCTGGACGCGGCCCGGCGGGCGCTGCGTCCGTTCCACGAGGCGCTCTCCGAGGCGTGTCGACGCGAGGTCACCCATCTGGCGGGCGAGTCGCCTTCCTCCGAGCGAACGGCCGATCGCATCGTGGCCCGCGTACTGTCGCATCCCATGAAGGCGTTGCGCCTGGCCTGGGAGCAGGGCCAATCGATCGACGCAGCTGCAGACGTATTGGGCGGATTCTTCGATCGGCGCGAAGTCGATCGAGCCGAGAGCGACGAGCCCCTCTTGCGACTCTCCAGTGCACCGCATACGTCCCGTGGTCGTCGACCCCGGGAGCGGCGCGAGGCCACGGAGGATCGGGTCGAGCTCGACGCCGCTTCGTAGTCTTTTCGCTTCGCCACGCCGCGGAGGGATCGATTCTCCAGGGCGAAGCGATCCATCGGTCAGGACGATGAATCGAGTCGATCGTGGTCTTTCTCTCCCCGGTGTTCTCATGGTGACACAGAGTAGTGCGACAAACATCGTGCATCTCGGTGAATCGGCATTGACAGATTCAGGCGCACTGGAAAACAATCGTGTCTGGATTCCTTCCGCCCACATCGTGCGGACGGGATCCGGAGAGGGAGCGGTTGCGCCGACCTCGTCGCTGTATGAGTCGCCGCATGAGTCGCCGCAGCAAGAGAGGGATCCAGAGAGGCAGCAGAGAGATCGAGCCACGTCCAGAAGCCGGAGCTGCCGCCGCATTCGCAGGAAGTCGAGTCGACGAGGAAGTGATCGCGATCCCCCTCTCCAATCGAATGGCGACCCTCCGATCGGGCGAGAGCTCGAAGGGACCGGTCGCACCGACAACGCCGGTCGCGCGCGGGCTCGCCGCCGGCAGAGGGGGATCCGGATGACGGAATTCGATCAGAGACTCGGCGGCTCGGGTGACGAGATGCAGTCTCTCGACGAGACGATCTCGGCCATCCTCTATCTGGGCGAGCGGCTGGCCGCTCCTCGTCCCGAAGCAGACGAGAGACGTCGGTCCGAGCCCTATCTCGATGCAGACGAGGCGGCCGGTCTCTTTCGGGCGATCGAGGGCGAGATCATCCCGCGGCTCATGCTGGCCCACCGATCCCCCGAGCCGGTGGAGGCGCCGACATCCGGAGGGCCCGAGCTCGTCTGCGTGACGGCGGAGGATCGGGAGCGCTTCCTCGAGAAGGTCCTGAACGACTCGGCGACGGCCTCGAGCTCACTCGTCGACGAGCTTCTCGAACGGGGAGTGAGTCGGGAGACGCTCTTCCTCGATCTCCTCGCCAACACGGCGCGCCGTCTCGGAGAGCTCTGGGAGGAGGACCGGTGCGACTTCACGGACGTGACGATCGGATTGTGCCGCCTCCATCAGGTCCTGCGCGAGCGGAGCACGCCGAGCACCCGGATGGGATTGCCCCTCGGACTCGATGCGCCGCGGATCCTGCTCTCGACGGCTTGCGCGGATCAGCACGTCTTCGGAGTCGTGATGGTGGCGGAGTTCTTCCGACGAGAGGGTTGGCACGTATGGAGCGAGCCCGGAGCGGCCCGTTCGACCCTCGTCGACCTGCTCGCGGAAGAGCGGTTCGACGTCCTCGGTCTCTCGGCGGCGTGCTCTGCGCTCAGTGAAGAGGTCGCCGAGGAGGTCGAAGCCCTTCGACGCGCCTCGAAGAACCTGGACCTGAGGGTGCTCGTCGGCGGTCGCCTGTTCGCGGAGGCTCCCGATCTGGTCTCGAAGGTCGGCGCCGACGGAGCGGCGTTCGACGCCCGGACGGCGCCCGCTGCGGCCAAGCAATTGATTGCTCGCTCCGACATTCCCTGCTAGAAGTGCTGACCCTTTCCGGAGTCAGGGCCTCGGCGTTCATGAGCGTGTTCACAGTCATGGTTGATCAATGAACGGGACGACCTCCAGCTCTGAACGAATGGTTCCGTTCCGGAACCCGAAGCGTTTCCTCGCAGAGCTGGACGCCGCGACGACGGCGAGGATCATCGCCTCCGCGGCCGACGTCGCGCTCATCCTCGACAAGGGAGTCATCAAGGACGTCGCGATCGGCAACGAAGAGCTCTCCAAGGAGGGCTACGACCGCTCCTGGCGCGGCAAGCCGTGGATCGACACGGTCACGGTCGAGAGTCGATCCAAGATCGAAGACCTTCTCCAGGACCCGTCCCCGAAGAAGCCCCGATGGCGCCACGTGAACCATCCCGCCGTGGATGGCCTCGACGTTCCGGTGCAGTACACGACGGTCCGGGCCGACGGCCCCGACCGGATCGTGGCGCTCGGGCGGGACCTGCGCTCCGTCTCCCGACTGCAGCAGCGCCTGGTCGAGGCCCACCAGAGCCTCGAGCGCGACTACTCCCGTCTGCGTGCGGCCGAGGCGCGCTACGAGCTGCTCTTTCAGTCGGTGGCGCAGCCGATCCTGATCGTGGATCCCGCCGGGCTCCGGATCGAGGAGGCGAATCCGGCCGCCGCCGAGCTGTGGGGGGTCTCGGCGGACTCCCTCGTCGGGAGCTCGCTCGAGGAGAACGTGTCGAGGAAGTCCCAGCGGAGCCTGGCGTCCGCCGTCGCCGAGGCCGCCTCCGTCGGCCAGTCGAGCCCGATCCGGATCGACGCGAGAGGCGCAGGGGAGTGTGTCCTCGCCGTCTCCGCGTTCCGGCAAGACGATGCCACGCTCCTGATCGTCCGACTCGAGCCCGATTCGACGAGCCGTCCCTCCGCTCCGGGCGCCCCCGATCGGACGCTCGAGATCCTGGAAGGGCTTCCCGACGGTCTGGTCGTCGCAGGCTCGGATCTCCGGATTCTGGCTGCGAATCGTGCGTTCATCGACATGACGAATCTCGTGGGCAAGGGACAGCTCGTCGGCGTGCATCTGGCGGACCACCTGGGCCGCTCCCCCACCGATCTCAACGTCTTGATCTCCAACCTCAAGAATCATGGCGCGGTCCACAACTATCAGACCGTGCTGCGGGACCGGTTCGGCAGCGAGGAGGACGTCGAGGTCTCCGCGGTCGCCGTCCCCGACCAGAAGGAGGCCCGGTTCGGCTTCTCCGTTCGCAGCGTGGCGCGCCGCTTGCGGAGCGCGCCCCCGCTCGGCGCCGGGCTGCCCAGCTCCGTCGATCAGCTGACCGGGCTCGTGGGCCGGGTTCCGCTGCGCGAGATCGTCCGCGAGTCGGCCGACTTCATCGAGAAGCTCTGCATCGAGGCGGCGCTCGAGATCACCGACGACAACCGGGCCTCGGCAGCCGAGATGCTGGGCTTGAGCCGGCAGGGACTCTATTCGAAGCTGAAGCGATTCGGCTTCGACGACGAGCGCTGAGCCGGGCTGGGCCTGCGGGGCCGACGGAGTCGGGCGCAGCAGCCCGACGCGAGCTGGAGCCGGAGCTCCGATCCGGACGCCCGATTCGGGGCTCGGATCCGAGGCTCCCATCGGAGGCTCCGATCCGAAAGGAGGTAGGACCTGAACGTTCGAGCCTCTCAGGAGCCCCTCGGCTGGCTCGGCATCGCGCGGCTCGGTCTCGTCCAGACGGGACTCGGAGCCATCGTGATCCTCACGACGTCGACCTTGAATCGCGTGATGGTCGTCGAGCTGGCCCTGCCGGCGATGCTTCCCGGTCTCCTCGTCGGCTGGCATTATGCCGTCCAGCTCTCGCGGCCACGATGGGGCTACGGATCCGATCAGCAGGGCGCACGCAGTCCCTGGATCGTGGGCGGCATGATCGTGTTGGGGGTCGGCGCGGTGCTGGCGGCGCTGGCGACGGCCTGGATGGAGCGCTCCCTGATCCTCGGTGTCTGCTCGGCGCTCGTGGCCTTCCTGCTGATCGGGATCGGAGTCGGCGCCTCGGGCACCAACCTGCTGGCGCTCCTGGCCACCCGGACCGAGCCTTCGCGCAAGGCCGCCGCGGCGGCGATCGTCTGGATCATGATGATCTCTGGGTTCGTGATCACCGCGACCGTGGCCGGTCGGCTGCTCGATCCCTTCTCCCTGTCCCGTCTGGTCGGCGTGACGGCGGGGACCGCGACCCTGGCGGTGATCACGAGCATGCTCGCGGTATGGGGAGTCGAGGGCGAGTCGGTCCCGGCCGCTTCGCCCGATACGCCGTCCAGGCCCGCGTCGAGCGCGGCGGCGACGGCCGGGTCCTTCCGGAGCGCGCTCTCCGAGGTCTGGGACGAGCCCCAGGCGCGTCGCTTCACGGTCTTCGTCTTCGTCTCGA
>CAYXLY010000086.1:0-12350 GCA_964466005.1 uncultured Spirochaetaceae bacterium
CGACCGCGGCTGGCGGGTCCGCCTGCTCGATCCGGCGGGTCCACCCGGGGAGCACGGTTGCTCGTGGTGGGCCGGTGGCATGCTCGCCCCGTGGTGCGAGGGAGAGACCGCGGAGGAACCGGTCGTGCGTCTCGGTGAGGAGGCGGCGGACTGGTGGGAGCGGCAGGTGGACTGCGTAACCCGCGAGGGCTCCCTGGTGGTCGCCCTCGGCCGCGACCAACGCGAACTGGACCGCTTTGCCCGCCGCACCCGGGCTCATGAGACCGTCGGGGCCGAACAGATCGGCAGCCTGGAGCTCGACCTCGCCGGCCGTTTCTCCCGAGGCCTGTTTTGTCCGGAGGAAGCCCACCTCGACCCGCGGGGGGCGTTGGCGCAGCTCGTGGAGGGGCTGGCGGCCCGGGGAGTGACGATCGAGCGGCGGCACGGCGAACCCGGCCCGGGCTGGACCCTCGACTGCCGGGGGCTCGCCGCGCGCGACCGGCTGGAGGACCTCCGCGGGGTGAAAGGCGAGATGGTCGTCCTGCGATGCCCGGAAGTCCGGCTGCGCCGGACCGTCCGGCTTCTCCACCCGCGCATCCCGCTCTACATCGTCCCCCGGGGCGGGGGCGTCTACATGCTCGGAGCCACCTCCATCGAATCGGGGGAACGAAACCGGGCGACGGTGCGGTCGGTTCTCGAGCTCCTCAGCGCCGCCTTCGCCCTGCATCCCTCCTTCGGCGAGGGGGAGTTGCTCGAGGTCGGGGCGGACGCCCGCCCCGCCTTCCCCGATCACCTCCCGAAGGTCCGCCGGGAAGGCCGGACCCTTTTTCTCAACGGACTGTACCGGCACGGCTTCCTCCTCGCCCCGTCCCTCGCCCGGCAGGCGGCGGAGATGCTAGCCAGCCACGAAGAGGAGATCGCCACACCATGACCATCACCGTGAACGGGGAGACCCGCGAAGTGCAAAAGAGCGCCCTCTCGGCCATCCTGGACGAGTTGGGCTACGCCGACCAGGCGGTCGCCACCGCCCTGAACGGGGAGTTCGTACCGGCCGCCCAGCGGGAGGTCACTTCCGTCCACCCCGGGGACCGTCTCGAGGTGGTCAGCCCCCAGCAGGGAGGATAGGCCGTGCCGACTTTTTACGGGTCCGCCATCGACTCGCCGCTGCTCCTGGGGACGGCGCAGTACCCCTCCCCGGCGGTTCTCGCCGAGTCCTTCCGCCGCTCCGGGGCCGGGGTGGCCACTGTCTCCGTGCGCCGGGAGGCCGGGGGAAGCCGGGCGGGGGAGGACTTCTGGCGCTTGATCCGCGGGCTGGGGGTCAGGGTGCTCCCGAACACGGCGGGCTGCCACTCGGCGAAGGAAGCGATCACCACCGCGGCAATGGCCCGCGAACTCTTTGACACCCCCTGGGTCAAGCTGGAGGTGATCGGGGACACGGATACCCTCCAGCCGGATCCCTTCGGGCTGGTGGAGGCAGCGGGCGAGCTGAGTCGGCAGGGATTCCAGGTGTTCCCCTACACCACCGAGGACCTCGTCCTCGCGGATCGGCTGGTGGCAGCGGGGTGCGAGGTGCTCATGCCGTGGGGATCCCCGATCGGGTCCGGACTCGGGCTGGCCAACGAGTACGCCCTCCGCACCCTGCGCGCCCGTTTTCCGGAGATCCCCTTGGTGGTGGATGCCGGGATCGGACTGCCCTCGCACGCCCTGCGGGCCATGGAACTCGGCTACGACGCGGTGCTCCTGAACACCGCCGTCGCGCGGGCCGGCGACCCCCCCGCGATGGCCGAGGCGATGGCCCGGGCCCTCGAGGCGGGTCGCCTCGGCCGCGCTGCCGACCCCATGGAGCCCCGCGACATGGCCGCGCCTTCGACCCCGGTGATCGGGCAGGCCTTCCTCCCATGATCCCCGACCGCTTCTATCCGATCCTCGAGGATGCCGGCTGGCTGCGGCAGCTCCTCCCCGCGGGCCTCCGCTTCGTCCAGCTGCGCAACAAGGAGCTCGAGGGTGCCGAGCTCCGCCGGGAAATCCGGGAGGCCCGGCGCCTCTGCGAAGGGGCGGGGGCCCGGCTGGTGGTCAATGACCACTGGGAGGAAGCCCTCGCCGAGGGAGTCGGCTATGTCCACCTCGGCCAGGAGGACCTCGCCGCCGCCGACCGGGAGGCCCTCCGGCGATCCGGGGTGCAGTTGGGAGTGAGCACCCACGACGAGGCCGAGCTGGAAACCGCGCTCGCCGCCGGACCGGACTACGTGGCCCTCGGCCCGATCTACCCCACGCGCCTCAAGGTCATGCCGTGGGCACCGCAGGGAACGGAGCGGATCACCGCGTGGAAGCGGCGGATCGGCCGCCTGCCCCTGGTGGCCATTGGAGGGCTCACCGTCGAGCGCGCGGCCGAGGTCCTCGCCGCCGGGGCGGACGCGTTGGCGGTGGTCACCGACGTGACCCTGCACGCGGACCCTCCGGCCCGGGTGCGAGAGTGGCTGGAGGCAACCCGGTGAGCGGGGAGGATCGCTACGCCCGGCAGATCGCCGTGCCCGCTTTCGGAGAGCGCGGGCAGCACGCGGTGCGCGCCGCCCGGGTGGCGGTGGTGGGCGCGGGCGGCCTTGCCGCGACGGCCGCCCCCGCCCTGGTCGGGGCGGGAATCGGGCGGCTGACCCTGTTCGACGGGGACCGCGTGGACCGGACGAACCTTCACCGACAGGTGCTCTTCCGGGAAGAGGATGCCGGACGGCTGAAGGCGGAGGTGGCCGTGGAGCGGCTGTCCGCATTGAACCCGGAGGTGGAGCTGGTGGCCCGGACCCGTTTTCTCGAGCCGGACGGGCTCGGCGCGGCGGAGAGCGCCTCTCTCGCGGCCTCCTCGGCCTCGAGCTTCTGGAGTCGGCGCCAGAAGACGAAGACGATCGTCCCGATCACCACCAGCGGAAGAGCGGACATGAAGAGGGTCGAGAGCAGGAAGGCGAGCTGGTTCTCCTCGTCTCGCCCGGCCGTGCAGACGCTGCAGGCCGACACGGCGGCCGGGGCGGCGATCACGAGTGCGCTCCCGAGCAGCGATGCGAGCGCGGTCCGAACCGCCAGCGATCCCGACTCGATCCACCTCGATCTCTCGACCCGGGTCATGGCCTCTCGCCCCGCGTCATGGCCTCTCGCCCGCGTCATAGATAGACCCGCCAGTAGATCACCGGCCACACTCCGACCACGAAGTACCAGAGCACCGCCGCCGTGGCGAGCTGGCTCGGCTGGAGCCAGCCCCGCTCGAGACGACGCCAGGCCTGCCCGAGCAAGACGATCGCGGCCACCGCATGCAGGGCATGGGTGCCGATGATCAGGTAGAAGAAGCTCCCGAGGGTCGACGAGGTCAGCGTCAGGCCCTGGCCGAGCATCGAGACCCACTCCCAGCCCTGAAAGAGCACGAAGAAGAGACCGAGGAGGGTCGCGGCGACCAGCGGATTGCGGGCGGAGCGCCGATCGGTCCGGAATCGACGCTGTGCGAGATAGAGCAGGCCTCCCGAGAGCAGGAGAGCTGCCGTGTTGACGAGGGTCTCCTCGGCGGGGAGCCGCGGCTGATCCGGCGGGGGCCAGATCGGCGCCGAGGCGCGGACGATGCTGAAGGCGCTGATCATGCCGGCCATGAGCATGATCTCCGTCATCACGAAGAGCGCCATGCCGAGCACGCCATTCGAGACGACCCGGGGCGTGCGCTCCTCCGCGACCAGGCGGACCCTCGGCGGGTACGAACTCACGCTCACCTCCTCTTCTCCCCTCTTGCATTCGATCGACTGTCTGGCTCGCCTCGACTCTAGGCCCTGCGCAGGGCCCGTCCAGGGACCGACTGCGCTGGCCTCGCTCCAGCCCGCCGGGCGCCGGGGTGCGCCGCGACGCGTGTCGGCCCGGCCGCCAGAGCCCTCATCTCGTCCCCTCGGTCGGGCCTCGGGATGGCCGGCCCTGGCCCCTAGTGCGTCGCGCTCCCGCCACCGCCGTGGGCGCTCTCCTCAGCGTGGCTGTCGTGACCGCCGCCGTGGCCCGCTGCGCCACCCGCGCCGTGCGCGGCGTAGTCCGCCTCGGCCTGGATCCAGGCCGGCTTCTCCCAGTTGTGGCCGCTCGACTTCATCACGTCGGGCGCCGCCCCTGCGAAGAAGAGCAGCATGAAGACCAGCGTCGTCGTCACCGCGTAGATCACGTAGCGCGGCGTCATGTTGATGTGCATGAAGTTCACGACGACCAGATAGGCCTTCACGATGGCGATCCCGAAGGCCGTCAGCAGGGTCACCCACTTGATGCCGAACTCCGGGCCGATGACGGATACGACCAGGAGAACGAGCAGGATGGCCCAGATCTTGACGTAGAAGCTCGTGCCGTGTTCTTCGTGTTCGGACATGATGACTCTTCTAGGCTCCGATTCGACTGGAGGGATCTCTTCGTCTTCGCTCGGACGTCCTCGGACGCCAGCGCGACGATCTGGCGATGACTACTTGGCGATGTAGAGGAGCGGGAAGAGGAAGATCCAGACCACGTCGACGAAATGCCAGTAGATTCCGATGATCTCCACCCGGTGGAGCTCCTCGTTCCTCTTGGCGGTCTGCGCGACGAAGAGCATGATGATCATGCCCGCGATCACGTGCAGGGCGTGGATGCCCGCGGCCGTGTAGTAGAAGGACCAGAACGTGTTCGCCGTGATCGTCATCCCGTGCGAGATCTCGTAGCTCCACTCGTAGGCCTTGATGCAGAGGAAGATCAACCCACCGCCGGTCGTCAGGTAGAGGAGATTCGCCGCCTTCTTCCCCTCTCCCTTCTCCGCGGCCTGATGGGCCAGGACCGCGAAGAGGCTCGAGGTGAGCAGCACGAAGGTGTTCGTGGCCCCGATCATCGTGTTCGTGTTGGCCGCATAGTCCGCCCAGATGCCGTGGGCCATGCGGTGCATGATGTACGAACCCAGGAGGCCGCCGAAGATCACGATCTCGGAGGCGATGATCCACCAAACCGCCAGGCGGGCGGTCGGCATTCCCGCCGCGCTGCGGGTCGTTGCAATCGGTCTCGCGGACATCGTCTACTCCACTCCTCGAGGAATCGATGGGCTCCGGGCCCGGCTCGGGACGGCACTCGATCCCGCGGCCGCCCCTCCAGTCTCCGCCTGCGCTACGCGGGCTCGTTCTGGGGCCAATAATCCTTGTCCCGACCCGGCACGCTGTACTCGTAGGGACCCCGATAGCAGTTCGGAAGGCCCTCCGGCCAGTTTCCATGGGGCGGCGGCGAGGCCGCCGTCCACTCCAGCGTGGCCGCGTTCCAGGGATTCTTCCCCGCCGGCTTCCCGGATCGGAGGCTCTTGAAGATGTTGTAGAAGAAGATCAGCTGGGCCCCGAGCATCACGCAGAGCGCGACCGTCGCGAGCACGCGGAGATCCTGCATCCAGGGCTGGGCCAGCTGCGGATAGTTCGTGAAGTCGTAGATCCGTCGATGCTGGCCCGCCGCACCGAGCACGAAGAGCGGCAGGAAGATGACGTTGAACGGGATCACGGTCAGCCAGAAATGGGCCTTGCCGAGGGTCTCGTCCATCATCTTTCCGAACATCTTCGGGAACCAGTACGTGAAGCCCGCGAAGGTCCCGATGATGGCGATCGGATAGAACGTGTAGTGGAAGTGGGCGAGCACGAAGTAGGTGTCGTGCATGTAGATGTCTTCTCCCGACGCGCCCAGGAAGATGCCGGTGATGCCGCCGATCAGGAACTCGAAGATGAAGGCGAGGGCCCAGAGCATCGGCGTCGGGAGCGTGATCGATCCGCCGTAGAGCGTCGCGATGTAGACGAACATCATCTCCGCGATCGGCACGGAGATCAGCAGCGTGGTCACCGTGAAGACGTTCGCCATCCGGGGGTCGATGCCCGCGATGAACTGGTGATGCGCCCAGACCGTGAAGGAGAGCACGCCCGTTCCGATGGCCGTGTAGAGCACGGTCTTGTAGGCGAAGAGCTTCTTGCGGGAGAAGACCGTGATCACCTCGGCCACGATGCCCACCGCGGGGAGCAGCACGACGTAGACCTCGGGATGCCCGAAGAACCAGAAGAGATGCTGCCAGAGGATCGGATCTCCGCCGCGATCCGGATCGAAGAAGGCCGTCCCGAGCTGCTGGTCGAAGAAGAGCATGACTCCGCCGGCGAGGAGCGGGCCGACCGAGGCCATGAAGAGGATGCTCGCGATGACGATCATCCAGACGACCATCGGGATGTCCCAGAGCTTCATGCCGGGGGCGCGGCTGTTCATGGCCGTCGTGATGAAGTTGATGCCGCCGAGCAGGAAGGCGACGAACTCGAGGGCGACGGCCGTGATCCACATGGAGGAGCCCAGTGGGGTCAGGCTGTACTGCGGCTTGCTCGAGAGCGGGGGGTAGGAGGTCCAGGCGCCGCCGAAGGCGCCGCCCTCCACGAAGAAGGAGGCCAGGATGATGATCGCGCTGAGGAGGAAGACCTGGTAGCTCAGACGATTGATCTTCGGAAAGACCATGTCGTCCGCGCCGATCATGAGCGGAATCAGATAGTTGCCAAAGGCCGCGATCAGAACGGGCATCGCCACCCAGAAGATCATGATCGAGCCGTGGTTGGTGACCAGCGAGTTGTAGTCGGCCGGCGTGACCTGCCCCCAGCCGGGCACGTCCATCCCCGGGAAGGCCAGCTGCATCCGGAAGACATACGCGAAGAGGCCCCCGATCACGCCCATCGCCATTCCGGTGAACATGTACTGCATGGCGATCATCTTGTGATCGAGCGGGAAGACGTACTTCTCGAGGAAGCTCATCTCGTGGTGCTCGTGATGCTCACCGTGATCCGCGACGTGCTCGGCGGGAATCGACTCGGCCATCTCTCTCTCCTCGGTCTCCGGGGAAGCGCATCGGCGTTCCCCGGCCGGTTCTCGGATCCCGGAGGATCCCTCTCCTGGGCGCGAGTGGGCGCGCCCTAAGGCTTGGCCACCGGCGAGGTCGGGCCGGCCGGGACATGAGCCGCCAGCGAGAGGGGCGAGTTCTCCGCCACCCAGGCTGCATGCTGCTCCTTGGACTCGATCACGATGCGGGCCGGCATCAGGCCGTGACCGATCCCGCAGATCTCGGCGCACTGGATGTCGAACTCACCCTCCTGCGTCGGCTCGAACCAGCCCGTGATCACGCGGCCCGGGATCGCGTCCTGCTTCAGGCGGAAGGCGGGCACCGAGAAGTTGTGCAGCACGTCGAGGCTCTCGAGCTTGAAGTGATAGAGCGTGTCCTTGGCGACACGCAGCTCGTTGACGGTCGGAATGTCGTCGGCGGTCCCGAGAACGTTGTCCGGTCCCGGATGCTCGAACGTCCAGGCCCATTGCTGCGCGACGACGCGGATCGTGCTCTCCTGCTCCGGCAGGTCCTGCTTGATCGTGTACCAGACGTTGACGGCGATCACGACGATCACGACGTCGAAGACGAGGATCGGCACGTGGGCGCGGTGGATCCACTTCTTGTACTCGTGCTCCTCGCCGGTGATGTACATGCCGGGCTGGCCGTCCTTCTTCTTGAACCTCCGGCTGAAGTAGAAGCAGAGCCCCGACGCGATCAGGAAGGGAATCCCGACGAGCACGAAGATCACGTCGAAGAGGAAGTCGATCTGCCCGGCATAGGTCGAGGCGGACGGGCCGAGATAGTTCAAGATCATGGGTTCAGCCTCTCTGGCGGGTGCATGGGAGCGCGTTGGAATGCATACGAGGCGCGATCGGGCGGCGGATTCAGAGGATGATGAACGCGAAGACCACGACGATGAAGGTCAGGACGCCCGCCATGCTGATGGCGAAGATCCGATCGGTCATCTCCTCCCCCGACGGGTAGTTCTCTTCGGACATGTCAAGGCTCCTCTCGGACTTTCGTCCGCCGGGCGGGGCCCCACGGGCCTCGCGAACGATTTCGACTGCGCGTTCCAAGAACGGCGAGCGACGGGATTCCGCCGAACGACGCTCTCCCCTCTCTTCTGTCCTCTTCGCCGGGCTATTCCTTCTCCGCGGACGGATCCGATGCCGAATCCAGCGATTGGATGTGCGCGATGACGTCCAGGATCGCCTGGTCGTTCGGCAGGGTGCCGGCCATCCCGATCATCGCAGATCCGAGTGCGTCGCGCGGATCCCCGCCCCGGATTCCGGCCTTGTACTTCCGAAGGGAGGTCTCGATGTACCAGTCGTTCAGTCCGACCAGCGGCGGCGCGCCCATGGGCTCGTTGCCTCGGGCATCCGGACCGTGGCAGGCGCTGCAGACGGCGTAGTAGCCCTGCCCCCGCGTCGGATCTCCGACGTCCCCGAGCTCGTGCGAGGGGGCCGTCTCCGGCAGGCGGGCCACGTAGGCCGCCACGTCCCGGATGTCGGCATCGTCTCGCAGCCACTGCGACATCGGGTACATGCGGAGACCGCCGGTGTCCTTGTGATGGAGCCCCCGGATCCCCTGCTTGAACTTCGTCAGCTGCTTCTCGACATACCACTGGGGAAGATTGGCGATCGCGGGAGCCAGCGCGGCGCTGTTGCCTCCTCCCGCCGAGCCGTGACATTGGGTACAGAGCTTGTAGAGCGCCTCTCCCCGGGCGAGATCCGCGTTCTCGCTCTCCGAGGCGGCGGCCGGCTCGTGGCCCGTCGAGACGGCCATCATCAGGGCGAGGAACGCCCACTTCCCGAACAAGGTCCTGCGCAAGGTCTTCCCTCTTCCCGTCGTTCCGGTTCCCGTGCCCATCCCGGCCTCTCTCCCGGCCCTTCTCACGTCTGATCGGGTCCGGCTCTCTCCGGCTCTCTCCGGCTATCTCCGGCTCTCGCTTCGCGGAGTCTCCGGCTCTCTCTTCTCGGACTCTTTCTCGGATCCGTCCGACGGGCTCCGAAGAGGCTTCCGGCCCCGCTCCATCGGAGACCCGGAGTCGGAGGTCTCCGACCCCAGAAGCCCGGCGCCCGGGTGGCTCGAACCGGTCGCGAGTTAGCCCATCGATCTCCGATTCGTCAAGCCCGACGGGCGCTTTCGGCCCCCTCTCGCCGCGAGTCCGGCCCGTGTCGACCGGCCTGCGATCCGCGCTCCGACGCGCAAGAGAACGGCTTCGACCGACTGGCGGACCTTCGAGGCTCGGCGCCCTCGCCGGCATCCCGACCATAGCGCTCTTCGCATCGTCCGGACCGCGGCGCAACGATTCGCTTCGCCAGACGCCGCAACGATTCGCTGCACGCCTCCGTCGAGCGCCCCAGCGCCCCTCCCCCTCCGATCCAGTCAGCGCGGTCTGCGCGGCTCGCGCCGGCCCCAGACTGCGGCCCGGTCCGGCCTAGCCCGCGATCGGCGGTGGATTGAAAGGGTAGAGAAGTAGATAGATCATCACGCCGGTCACCGAGACGTACATCCAGATCGGCCAGCCGATGCGGGCGACGCGTCGATGACGCGCCCGGTCGTCGCGCAGACCCAGGACGATCAGGGCGATCGCGAAGACGGGAACGCTCATCGCGAGCAGGACGTGGGAGCCGAGCAGGACCAGATAGGCCCCCTTCGCCCAGCCCTCCGCATTGAAGGTCGTATTCTCGAAGTTCTTCGAGACCTTGTGCGTCACGTAGAGAAGAAGGAAGAGGCTCGACACCCCGAAGGCAGAGATCATGACGAGCCGATGGCGCTCGATCTCGCCGCGACGGGCGAGTCCCCGCCCCGCCACCAGAAGCAGGGCAGCGGTCGCATTGAGGGCCGCGTTGACCGGCGGGAGCATCGAAAAGTCCATGTCGTCCGGGAGGTTAGCAGCTCGTCCCCGAGCGGGGAGCGCAACCGGACGCTGCGCCGGCCGCGGGCTCGGGTGGCAGGCGGCCTGTGGCGAGCCGCACACGGTGATCGCCGCCTCGCCCCGAGACCGGGCTCAGAGAAGCGCCCGGGCGCGCTCGAAGAGAGCGAGCGTCGTGGCATGCAGGAGATCGCCGACGGCGCGATCCGCCCGGCCCGCGCAGGCCCGGGCGTGGGTGCCCTCGAGGATGATCCCGAGCCGGAAGCAGGCGAGCACCGTGTACCAGTCGATCGCATCGAGAGAGCGCGTGGCCCGTTCTCGATAGCGCTCGACGAGCTCGTCGCGCGAGGCCATGTCCGGGAACGCCGCCTGGCCGACGCCCAGAGGAGAGCGCCCCTCGGCATCGGGCCAGCTGGCGAGGAGCGCG
This sequence comes from uncultured Spirochaetaceae bacterium, assembly GCA_964466005.1. Lineage (GTDB taxonomy): Bacteria > Myxococcota_A > UBA9160 > UBA9160 > UBA4427 > UBA4427. The sequence continues at coordinate 10,135 of CAYXLY010000086.1, forward strand.
CCGAGATCCAGGAGCGGGTCGCCGACGGTCGCCAGCTCCCAGTCGATGATCGCCGCCAGCGCCGCGCCGTCGAAGCGGAACATCACGTTGGCGATGTGATAGTCGCCGTGAAGGATGCCCGGCTCGCCCTGGGCAGGACGATGCCGATCGAGCCAATCGGCGATGCGGTCGACCTCCGGGATCTCGGGCCCCGGGTAGCCCTCCAGCTCCCCGTAGCTCTCGAGCTGATGACGCCAGCGCGCGACCTGGCGCTCGAGGTAGCCCTCGGGCCTCCCGAAGCCCTCGAGTCCGACCGCGATCGGGTCGAGCGCAGCGAGGGCGGAGATCCCGTCCGCCATCGACAGGCCCATCTCGTGTCGGATTCCGGGATCGCCCTCGTGGAGCTCGGGCAGGCCCTGGGTCGCGTTGAAGCCGTCGACGGGCTCCATCAGGTAGAAGGCTGCCCCGAGCAACGCCTCGTCCGGACAGGCCGCGATCAGACCGGGATGAGGGACGTCCGTTCCAGCCAGCGCGGCGAGCACGCGCGCCTCGCGTCGCATGGTCTCGTCGCTGTTGGCCCGCTTGTGGATCGGGGGCCGACGCAGGACATAATGGCGCCCGCCCCGTTCGAAGCGGATCAGGATGTTCTGCGTGCCGCCCACGAGCCGGTCGACGTTCCGGATCGGCCCCCGTGGCAGCCCCTTCTCGTCCATCCACTCGCCGAGCAGCTCGAGGTCGACGCCCTCGACCTCGCGAGCGGCGCTGGCGGCCGCATCGCGGCTCGCTGCCCCACCCGTCTGCCCGGAGGAGCTTGCGGCCGACGACCCCGTCGGATCTTCGCTCGACCCTTCCCTCGATCTTCCGTCTTCCGACACGGCGGCTCCCCGGCGCGCCCCGTCACGGGTCGCCCTGCGAGCATGACGCAAACGACGCGAGACGACGAGTCGCCATGACGTGGAGCGAGAGACGCTACGCTCGCGCGCCCATGAGCCCCTCGCCTCCCCCCTCCGAGCCCGATCCGCACGATCCCGCGCGGGCGGCGGCGGGGCCGGGCGCCGAACGCATCGCGCCCTGGCGACGGCGACTCCTCGACGGACTCGAGGCTCGCGGCGAGTACCGGACCTGGGTCCTCTTCGCGGCGCTGGCCGGCATGTTCGCGACCACCTTCCCGATCACGATCCTCGCCGTCTCCCTCGCGCCCATCGCCGAGGAGTTCGGGGAGCCCGAGACGACGATCGCCTGGGTGATCTCGGCGCCCATGCTGCTGTCCGCCGTGGCGTTGCCGCTCGTGGGCAAGCTCGGCGATCTGCGGGGCCACCGCCGGATCTTCCTGCTCGGATTCGCCGGCTCGACGATCGTCGCGGTCGTGACGGCCTTCGCGTGGGATGCCTTCTCGCTGATCGGATTCCGGACGCTCGCGGCGATCCTCGGAGGCGCGACGCAGCCGACCGCGATGGCCCTCATCTTCGCGGTCTATCCGCCGGAGGAGCGCGTCCGCGCCATGGGGTGGTGGTCGATGACGACGGCCGCTGCACCCGCGCTGGGCCTGATCGCGGGCGGACCGCTGGTCGATCTCCTCGGATGGCGCGTCGTCTTCCTCTTCCAGGCCGTGCTGAGCGCGCTCGCGCTCGGACTGGCCACGGTGGTCCTGCGGGAGACGGCGCGCAAGGACGTCGCCTTCGATCTCGCCGGCGTCGCGACCCTCGCGGTCGGCGTCGGCGGCTGCATGTTCTCACTGGGCAGCGTCCGCCAGCTCGGACTCGACTCGCCCTGGATTCCGACCAGCCTCGCGATCGGCGTGCTCGGCCTGGTCGGCTTCGTCGCCGTGGAGCGGCGTGTCGCCGAGCCGCTGCTGCCCCTCGAGCTCTTCCGCGCGCGCAACTTCACCGCGACCCTGCTGACCAACGGCTTCACGAACGCGGCCTACATGGGAGGCTTCGTGATCGCGCCGCTCTTCCTTGCCCAGGTCTTCGGCTACTCGACCACGGTCGTCGCCTTCGTGATGCTGATCCGGACGATCTCCCTCACGCTCAGCTCACCCGTCGGAGGCCATCTCGGCGAACGCATGGGAGAGCGCTGGGCCTCGGTGCTCGGATGCGTCGTCATGACCGGCTCCCTGGGGCTGATCGCCTGGTCCGCCTGGTCGGCGCAGGTCGTGCTCTTCGGGATCGGCCTCGTGGGTCAGGGGATCGGAAGAGCGTCGTGTAGGGAAAGAGTGTGTCAGTACGTGTAGATCT
>CAYXLY010000087.1:0-12279 GCA_964466005.1 uncultured Spirochaetaceae bacterium
GGCGGAGAGACCCGGGACACGATTCCCGAGGTGCTCGACCTGATCTGCGCCCATCCCGAGGTCGATGCGGTGATCCATCTCGGGATCGGCATCCAGGCTGCGACGGCGGCGCTCTTCCGCTCCGGCCGCTACTACCCGGACCACGGTCTCGAGCGGATGGCGGGCTTTCACGAGAGACAGGATGCGCGCTATGCCGAGGCCGCGGTCGAGGCGAGTCGCAAGCATGGGAAGCCGGTGCTGTCGGTGAGCGAGCTGGTGGTCTCGAATCCCGAGAATCCGGGGCCCGCGACGCTTCGGCGGCTCGGGCGCCTCTGCTACCCGAGCGCACACCGCGCCGTGCGGGCGCTGAGCGCGATGGTGCGCTGGAGCGAGAGTCGGACGCGTCGCGCAGGCCGGGCCTGACGCGCTTCGAGAGGAGGAAGAATGGCGCGCGCGCTGGTGCTGACGGTGATCGGAGAGGATCGGCCGGGTCTCGTCGAGGCTCTCGCTGAGCTGATCGCCGACCATGGCGGGAGCTGGGACGAGAGCCGGATGGCTCGCCTCGCGGGTCATTTCGCCGGAGTGGTCCAGATCCATCTGCCCCGGGACCGCGCGCCGGCCCTGGTGGAAGCGCTGCCGCAGCTGACCGCCCGCGGTCTGGACGTGACGGTCGTCGACAGTGACTGGTCCCTCGCCCACATCGATCATCGCCACTCGGTGCGACTGGAGCTCGTGGGCCACGATCGGCCCGGTATCGTTCGCCAGATCTCGAAGGCGCTCGCAGAGCTCGGGGTGAGCGTTCAGGATCTGCGTACGGCCGTCGAGAGCGCGCCCATGTCGGGCGAGCGACTCTTCCAGGCGCAGGCCGAGCTGGCCCTGCCTCCCGGCGTGGCCCGCGAAGAGATCCGCGCGGCCCTCGAACGTCTGGCCGACGACATGATGGTCGACCTCACGCTGCGGGATCCGGAAGAGGACTGAGGTTCTCACGTCCCGGGTCTTCGGCTCCTCCCCGCTGCTCCTGCCTTCTCCCCGTGCATCCCGCGAGGCTCCTCCGCCCGCCTCACTCCTCCTGCGTCCCCGTTCGAATCTGGAGCGTTTCTGGAGACCGAAGGTCCTTTCGAAACGTTAGGCGGGGATGTTACAAAGTCCTCCATGCAGATCCGATTCGGCGAGTTCGATCTCGATTCCAGACGGTATTGGCTGCGGCGCCGGGGCGAGAAGATCGCGCTGCGTCCGAAGGTCTTCGACCTGTTGATCTACCTGACCCGCTACCGGGATCGGGTCGTGCCTCGCGAAGAGCTCGTGCGGGCGCTCTGGGGCGAGACCCGCGTCGGGGAGGGCTCGCTCTCGGGACTCGTGAACGAGCTGCGAGCCGCTCTCGGTGAGCGCGGCCGCGGTCCCTCCTCGATCCGCACGGTCCATGCACGCGGATACCAGTTCGTGGCCGCCGTGGAGACGGACGGGAAGGGCGATGGGACGGCTCTGGGCGCGAGAGTCGAAGACCTGGCTGCACCCGGGATCGCGGCTCAGGGCGAGCGGGGTGGGGCGTCCCCGGCGCTCGATCGGATCGGCCTCGAGCTGCGAAGAATCTCCAGAGAGGGGCCGCGAGGCCTCGTCCTGCTCTTCGATCCGGCCCCGGCGCTGGCGGATCTGAGGCAGTCCATGCTCGCACTCGCCGCCCATCTCGGAATGGAGGGCGTTCTCGTCCGCTGCGGGCAGGACCAGGGTGACGACCTGGAGACGCTGGCGGATCGCCTGCTCGAGCGGCTCCGGGAGTCCCACGGACTCGATGGACTGTGCCGGGTGGCCCCGTTGGAGATGCATCGTCTGCTCGAGCCGCGCGCTCGACGATCGGACGCGGACGAGCCGCGCGCCCGGGAGGACGCCCTGCGGCGACTGATCCGGCGGCTCGCCGCCGAGCGACCGCTGCTGCTGATCGTGGAAGCGATCGACGAGCTCGATCGGGCCGCGCTGGCGCTCGTCGAGTCGCTGATCGGGATCGGGATGGAGTCCGTTCCGCTGCTCCTCGTCGCGACGGCGTCCAGCGAGATCCTGGAGCCCGGCCGCCTCTCCGCGGAGAGCCGTCAGGCGGCCGCGGGGGACCCGGACGGGGCGGCGGATTCCGGCGGCCCGCGCGGCGTCCGGAGGCTGATCGAAGAGAGCGGGCTCGAGACCTTCCGACTGATTCACGAGGACCTTCTGCACGACATCGAGCCGGCCATGCACGACGAGATGAGCGATGGCATGCACGATGACATGCATGATGACCCACAGGACGACCGCCGGAGTCTGGATGCCTGGTGCCGGGATCGGGGCATCGCCCCGCTTCCCGCGTCGCTCGCCGATGCGTTGCTGGCTCATTTCGAGGGGAGGATCCGGCATCTCGAGGCCATGCTGGAGGGCCGGCGGGATGGGAGGTCGTCTTCACCTCAGGGAGACCCCGACCTGGAGGAGTCGATGCGGCGGCACCGCATGCTTCGGGTGACCGGGACGCAGGGCCGGGATCTCCCGCGGCGGTCGTCGCGAGACGGCGTTGGCTGAGTCCCCCGATCGGCGAAGCGGGTGGGGCGCTTCGATCGGAGCCCGGTCGTCGATTCGAGTGAACCGGGGAACCCCGGCCGGCAGAGAGACGTCGAAGCTCTTGCCAGGCAGGCAGTGATGCCGGGCCGGGGATGGACCGATTCCGGCATGCGTGGGGCGAATCGCCCGGCAAACCGACACGACGATCCTGCTGACATCGCGTCAGCTCGAGCGCGACCCGGCGCGCGAGGCTCGGGGCGCTCCGCGGCGCGAGGGCAGGCAGCGGCGCAGAGGAAGGTTGGCATGGGGAACCCGATCCGCTTAAGCTCGGAGAGCGCACAGAGAATCGTCCCCCACGGCGCGATGGATCACGAGGAGTCGCCCGGAGCGTCCCCTCCCGAACTCGAGGCAACGATGCTCGATCAGCTCGATCGAAAGGACCGGCTGCGACTGGTGGAATTCGTCTGCTCGTTTGCCTGGGCCGACCTCGAGATCCAGCCCGAGGAGCGCCTCTTCATCGCGCGTCTGATCCGGCGGCTGGAGCTCGACGAGGACGAAGACCTCCAGGTCCAGCAATGGCTGAGCCGGCCGCCCCGGCTCGAGAACGTGGATCCCACCTCGATCCCGAACGCGCATCGCCGGGTCTTCGTGGACGCCATCGAAGGCCTGATCGCCGCCGACGGCGAGGTCGCCGCCGAGGAGCGCGACTCCTTCGAGATCTTCAAGCAGCTCCTGGAAGACTGAGCCCGTCGGGTCCCGCATGGGAGCCGCGCGCTTCCCGATGGGTCAGTCCGATCGCGACTCGCCCGCGGACGGGCGCGAGTCGCGGGGAGCCCGCTCTCGCGGAGGAAGCGGGATCAGCATCGACGTCTCGTCGATCACCTCCTGGTAGCCGCTGCGTCGCTCGAGCGCGCGTCTCTCGATCAGCGGGATGCTGACGAAGAGGAACATGGCGGTCATCGCGAGGGGAGCGAGCACGGCCCATCTCGCCCACGCCGGGTCGGCTGCCAGACCGAAGAGCCAGAGGCTCCACCAGAGCATGATCTCGCCGAGATAGTTCGGATGCCGCGAGTAGCGCCAGAGACCCTCACGGAGGGTCTCGCCAGGCTTCTTCGGCCCGGTCACGAAGGCGTGGAGCTGTCGATCGGCGAGCCACTCGAGCGCGATCCCGACGACTCCGACGATCAGGGCGACCCCGTCCACCCAGCCGACGGGCCGGCCCGAGGTGACCAATGCCGGCCAGACCGCGAGCATTCCCGCGAACACGATGAAGGTCGGAAAGAAGTGGATCGCCGCCAGGCTGATCAGCCAGTAGAAGCGGGGCGACCTCTCGCGGAAGTCCACGTAGCGCCAGTCCTCGTGATCCAGGCCGCTCCAGCCGCGCGCCCAGCTGTAGGTGAGCCGCCAGCCCCAGACGAAGATGACGAAGAAGACGGCCGCCGTGCGCAGGGCCGGCACGGCGGGCTCCGCGAGGCTGATCCAGTAGGCCGCGATGGCGATCGGGATCACGCTCCAGTAGGCGTCGTAGAAGCTCGAGTTGTCATAGACCATGCTGAAGCCGTAGATCACGAGAGTCGCGACGACATCGGCGGCCAACGTCCTCGCGATCGGGTCGTCGAGGGGGGCGAGCAGGATCGTGATCCAGCCCGCGGCGATCGCGAGGACATAGGCGATCGCCACGAGCCCGAGCGCGCGTCGGCGGGAGGGGTGGCGGGACGGGTGGTGGGAATCGCTCTGCTCGAGGGGCTGGCTCATCGTTCCATCTTCCTTATTCCTTCCATGACGCCGGATGGGCTCTCGTGCTCGGTCGAGGCGGGCTCCGCCGGGGGGAGCCCGCGCGGGGCCGGACCGTCGACCCCCAGGCGGCGAGCCGGTCGGCGCCGACGGCCGACTCAGTGGACGCGTCGCTCTCCGGACGGCCAGAAGGCCTCGCGGAGCTTGAATTTCTGGAGCTTGCCGGTGGCCGTCCGGGGCAGCGCGTCGACGAAGCGGATCTGCGTGGGACATTTGAAGTGGGCCAGCCGGTCGCGGCAGAAGGCGATCAGCTCGGCCTCCGTGGCCTCTCCGCCCGGTCGGAGCACGATCAAGGCGACCGGAGTCTCTCCCCACCTCTCGTCGGGCGCCCCGATCGCGGCGCATTCGAGGACGGCCTCGTGCTGGTAGAGGCAGTCCTCGATCTCGGGGCTGCTGATGTTCTCCCCGCCCGAGATGATCACGTCCTTCTTCCGGTCGACGATGTGCACGTTCTCGAACTCGTCCCACACGCCGAGGTCTCCCGTATGGAAGTAGTCGTCGTAGACGGCGGCGTCCGTCTGCTCCGGCTGGCGATAGTAGCCGGCGAAGACGACGTTCGAGCGCGCACAGACCTCGCCGACCGTCTTGCCGTCCTTCGGGACGGGAAGTCCGTCGGGACCGAGGATCTGCAGGTCGACCCCGATTCCCGCGGCGCCGGCCCGCGCCCGACGGCTCCAGTCCGAGCGGGGGGTCGTCGCGTCGGGCCGCGAGACGGTCAGCAGGGGAGCCGTCTCGGTGAGGCCGTAGATCTGCATGAAATGCCAGCCGAGCTCCGTCTCGAGCCGCTCGATGAACGCGGCCGGCGGCGGCGCACCGGCGACGACGAAGCGGGGCTGTGTCCGGACGTCGAAGCGCTCCTTCTCCGGAGTGTCGAGGACCGTCCGCAGCACGGCGGGCGCCATGCAGGCGAAGGTGACGCCTTCGTCCGCGATCAGCCGGAAGATCCGCTCGCCGTCGACCGCGCGCAGGATCACGTGGGTGCCGCCCATGCCGGTGAGCGCGTAGACGCCGCCCCAGCCGTTGCAGTGGAACATGGGCAGCGTCCAGAGCTCGACGTCGTCATGATGGATGCCGAGATGGGCGATCATGTTGTAGGCGTTCAGGTAGCAGTTGCGATGCGTCATCATGACGCCCTTGGGCCTGCTCGTGGTGCCGGACGTGTAGTTGATCGAGACCAGGTCGTTCTCGCCGATCTCGGGCTGCGGCGGCGGGTCGGGGCTCGCCGACGCCAGCAGCGTGTTCCACGAGAGCCAGCCCGGTGTCGGCTCGTCGTCGTCCCGGGCCACGATCCAATGCTGGACGCCCGGAAGCGCGTCCCGGATCTCGTCGAGGACGGCGGTGTACTCCCAGTCGACGAGCACCGCGGAGACGCCCGCGTGATCGAGGATGTAGGCGTGGTCGGCGGCCACGAGTCGGTAGTTCAGCGGAACCAGGACGAGACCGATCTGGGCCGTCGCGTAGAAGCTCTCCAGGAAGAAATGCGAGTTCGGGCTCAGGATGCAGACGCGGTCGCCGCGCTCGAGACCGAGATCGAGCAGGGCATTCGAGAGACGCTGGACGCGCTCGTCGAGATCGCGATAGCGGAGTCGAAGGGGCCCGTCGACGACGGCGATCTTCTCGGGATAGAGACGCACGGCGCGTCTCAAGAAGTCGGTCACGAGCAGGGGGACTTCCATGTCCGGTCTCCTTCGGGTCGCATGGCCGCGGCAAGACACGGGCTGCCTGCCGCGGCCGTCCAGTGTATCCGCGGCGAGGCGTTTTGGGAGCCCGGAGCCGGTGGGCTGCGGCGGCACGGGAGGGGCCCGGCCTGCTAAGGTCCGGTCGTCGCGGGGAGCGCGGGCTGCGGGCGGGGTCTCGCGGCGTACAGCCTCCACGACGAGCGCGACGAGACGAGCCGGGCGCGGCGAAGGCAGCCGGGCCAGGCCCGGCGGGCCAGCCCATGCGGGCGGGCGGGCCTGGGCGGCTGGACGAAGGTCCGGACGGAGCCAAGAGAGCCGGACAGAGAGAGCCGGGCCGAGAGAGCCGGATCGAGAGAGCCGGACCGAGAGAGCGGGATCGAGAGAGCCGGGCCGGACCGAGACGGACGGGCGACGAGAGCGGCGGCAGAGAGCGGCGGCAAGAAGGAGAGACGCGGGTGGGATCGATGTTGAACGGGTCAGAGGAGTCGGACGAGAGGACGGGAGGAGCCGACGCGCTCGGTCTTCGCATGTTGAAGACGCGAACCGTCCTGATCTCCGGGGCGGTCGATGATCAGCTCGCCGAGAGGACGATCAGGCAGCTGCTGATCCTCGACGCCGAGAGTCACGATCCGATTCGCGTCCTGATCACATCCCAGGGCGGCCATGTCGATTCGGGCTTCGCGATCCACGACATGCTGCGCTTCATCGACTCGCCCGTGGTCGCGATCGGCGCGGGCTGGGTGGCCAGCATCGCGGTGCCGATCCTCTTCGGGGCGCCGAAGGATCGACGCTACAGCCTGCCCCATACCCGCTTCCTGCTGCACCAGCCCTCGGGCGGCGCCGGCGGCCAGGCGAGCGACATCAGCATCGAGGCGGAGGAGATCCTGAAGGTGCGCGAACGGCTCAATCAGCTGATCGCCGACGAGACCGGTCAGCCGGTCGAGCGGGTCGCCAAGGACAGCGATCGGAATTTCTGGATGGATCCCCAGCAGGCGCGCGAGTACGGCCTCGTGAGCGAGGTCATCACGAGCGCCAGCGAGATCGGCTGAGGCTGAGGCGCGCTGCTCGCTTCGGGGCTCCGCGGGCTCCAGGCTTCGGAGCGCGTCCTGCACACCCGGGCGATCGTCGGAGAGCCATCGTCAGAGCGCGAAGCTCTCCCCGCAGCCGCAGGTCTCGGCGGCCTTCGGGTTCTGGATCTTGAAGCCTGCGTCGTTCAGATCGTCGGAGAAGTCGATCGTGATGCCCTCGAGATAGGTCGCGCTCTCGGCGTCGACCCAGACGCGGAGGCCTTCGAACTCGAGCTCGTCGTCGTCCGGCTTCACCGAGGCGTCGAAGAGCAGCTCGTACCGCATGCCGCTACAGCCGCCGTTCCGGACGGCCACGCGCAGCGCGCCCTCCGGATGCTCGCTCGCGGCCAGCAGCTTCTTCGCCTTGTTCGCAGCAGCGCTCGTCAGCTCTAGATCGACCATGTCGGACTCCTTTGAATCGGGTCGGCCTTCACCGTGGGGACGGCGAGGTCGGTCGGCTCGGCTCCCCGCGTCGCGCCCGGTGCGACGGGGAGCTCGACGCGATCGGGGGGCGGGAAGGCCCCCTCGCAGAGGGAGGCCAGGCTGACTGCCTCGAGGGAGCGACGGATCTCGTCGCCGAGCCCTCGCCACAAGGAGGCCACGGCGCATCCGGTCGTCCGTCTGCAGTCGAGCCGGTCCTCCGGCTGGCAGCCGCAGGGGGTCTCGGGAAGGAAGCTCTCATCGAGCGCCCGGATGGCGTCCCAGACCGTGATCCGGTCGGCCGCTCGGGCGAGCGTGTAGCCGCCCGAGGCGCCCCGGGTGCTCCGCACCAGCCCCGCGAGACGCAGCTGTCGCATGAGCTTCGCGGCGTAGACCGCCGAGATTCCTTCCCGATCCGCGATCTGGACGATCGGCACCGGCGTCTCTGCCGAGGCCCCGAGCGCCACCTGCAGAAGGCATCGAAGTCCCGCCTCTTCACGCGCCAGCAGATGCATGGCCTACAGGATACGATAGGATACCGATCGGTCAAGATTGAGGACGGGCGCGGGGGATCGGGCGCTGCGAGAATCGCGGGTCCGCGGCCGGACCAGGCCGGACGGCCCGACCAGGCCGGACGGGCCGGATGGGCCCGGAGGCCGGCAGAGAGCCCGGGGCGACGAAGGCGTGAAGGGCGCCCGTCCCGAGGCCAGGACGAGAGGTGAGAGGACCGTCGTGAGCGCAAGCGGAGATCGAGCTTCGGACGCCGACCAGGGCGCACGCCCCCCGCGCGAAGAGGGCCGCAGCCAGCAGGGCGACCGGCGGGGCGGGGAAGAGACGAGGACGTCGGGCGCGCTCGTCGATCCCGCGTCTCCGATCGGCCTGCGCGATCGCTTCGCCCGCCCGCTGCGGGACCTGCGCCTGTCCGTCACGGATCGCTGCAACTTCCGCTGTCCCTACTGCATGCCCGCCGAGATCTTCGGCGAGCGCTATCGCTTCCTGCCGCGTGACGAGATCCTGAGCTTCGAGGAGATCGAGCGCCTCGTCCGGCTCTTCGTCGGCTTCGGCGTCGAGAAGCTGCGGATCACCGGCGGTGAGCCCCTGCTGCGCCAGGATCTGCCCGAGCTGATCGCGCGTCTCGCCCGCATCGACTCCGGGCTGGATCTCGCCATCACGACCAACGGCAGCCTGCTCGCCCGCCACGCCGAGGCGCTGCGGGAGGCCGGGCTCCGTCGGGTGACGGTCAGCCTCGACAGCCTCGATCCGGACGTGTTCCGCAAGATGAACGGCGAGCGCTTCTCGGTCGATCGGGTGCTCGAGGGGATCGCCGCGGCGGAGGCGGCCGGGCTGGGGCCCATCAAGGTCAACTGCGTCGTGCAGCGCGGCGTGAACGACCACGGACTCGTCGACCTCGCCCGTCACTTCCGCGGCAGCGGCCATATCCTGCGCTTCATCGAGTTCATGGACGTGGGCACGCGCAACGAGTGGAAGATGGAGGAGGTCCTTCCCGGCAGCGAGATCGTCGAGCGCATCGACGCCGAGCTGCCCCTCGAGCCGATCGATCCCAACTATCGCGGCGAGGTGGCCCGCCGCTGGCGCTATGCCGACGGAGAAGGCGAGATCGGCGTGATCACGAGCGTCTCCTCTCCGTTCTGCGGAGACTGCACGCGCGCGCGTCTCACGACCGAGGGGGCGCTGGTCACCTGCCTCTTCGCCGAAGGCGGAGTCGATCTGCGCGATCCGCTCCGCAGCGGCGCGGACGACGACACGCTGCGCCGGATCATCGCCTCGACCTGGGAGACGCGAACGGACCGCTACAGCGAGGAGCGCCAGCAGCTGCTCCAGATCGAGGGCGCGTCGGAGAGAAGGCGCGAGCGCGTGGAGATGTACCAGATCGGGGGATAGGGCGATTCTCGCCTGCAACTCCAGCTGCCCGTGATCCGTGGTGCATCTCAGCGCGTCGGATCCTTCGGCGTCTGGATCAGCTCGAGACGCGTTCCGTCCGGGTCCGTCACGTAGACCAGATGCGCGTCGAAGTGCGGGTTGTAGATGCGCGTCTGCTCGAGAGCCCGACCGCCGAAGCGCTCGACCTCGCGCATCGTCTCGTCGAGATCCTGGACCCGGATCGCCAGGTGCGTCAGGCCGGGCTGATTCATGGGTCTCGCTTCCGCCGGTCCGACCGTGCCCGGCGTGGGGTAGTGGAGCAGCTCGATGCGATAGCCGTCCCGCTCGAGATAGATCGCGCGCAGCTCGAGCTCCTTCATCCCGAGCATCGTCGCGGTCGGCTCGCCGTCGATCTCGAGCCGACCCGCCTCGGAAAAGCCCAGGCCGTCGCGATAGAAGCGGATCGATCGTTCGAGATCGCGGACGCACAGGCCCGCATGCATGACGTACTCGATACCCATCGTCTTCTCTCTCCTTGGTCGGCTTCGTTTGCCCCGACTGCCCATCCGGATCCCGGAGCATGGGCGAGCTTCCCGAGGTCGAAATCGCTGGCGCGTTCGGGGAGGGGATCGCGCCATTCTTCCGCGCGATTCCCGCCCGCTGATCCGGCTGCTATCCGGGTGCCAGGATGGATCCGGGCTCGCCGGGCTCCGGTGCGCCTTCTGGAAGCTGCCCGTCTACGTCGAGAAAGCCGTATTCCTCGGCAAGCTGTCGGGTGGTGAAGACCCGCCCGCTCTTCTGCATGAGCTGATCGTCCTGGAGCAGCGCTGCCACGCCTCGCCCGGTGAAGCGGGGGCTCTCGGCACCGTCGAGATCGAGACCCCATTGCTCGGGATCGAGGGCGAGCATGCGCTCGGTCGTGACGAAGGAGGGCCAGAGGCTGACGGTGGCGACGCGATGCGGTCGCAGCTGATGGCCGCAGTCGCGCGCAGTGCGGTCCAGCGCGGACTTGGCGGCTCCGTAGGCGGGATGCAGCGTGTAGTAGCGCGCACCCTCCGAGCTCACGTACGCGATCAGCCCCTCGCCCTGGCGGATCATGATCGGAGCGGCGTTCCAGGTGCCGACGTAGGCCGAGCGGGCGCCGACCTGGTGCATGTCGTCCCAGCAATCGAGCCCCGATTCCCAGAACGGAGCGTTCGGGTCCATGTCGTCGGGAATCAGGAAGGCGTTGTTGACGAGCACGTCGAGTCGTCCGCGTTCGCGGACGGCGCGGTCGAAGACGGCGCGTACCTGCTCGTCGTCGCGGTGATCGCAGACGACGCCTTCGACCTGCCCGCCGAGCGTCTTGGCTTCGGCGATCGTCGACTCGAGGCTGCCCGGCCAGCGACTGTCCCCTTCGTGTAGGGTCCGGCCGGTGATGTAGACGAGCGCGCCCTGGGCGGCGAGCTCGACGGCGCATCCCCGGCCTACGCCGCGGGTCGCACCGGTCACGATTGCCGTCATCCCATCGAGATTTGCCATTGCTGCCCAAGCTAGCGGATGGGATGGCCTCTGGCGCAACCCTGAATCGGGCGCCCATCTCGACCCCGGATGCCCCACCTGGCCGAGCCTGGTCCCGGGAGGATGGACTTCGAGCAGGGTCCGTGAGATGATTCTTCCCAAAGACGGGATCGGATCCGCCGAGATGAAGGCGACGGTGCAGCCGACGCGATTGCCGCATTGCCCGGGACGAGATTCGTCCGCCGCGCGGGGGCTCGATGCGCCGATCGGATGCGCTGACCCGATGCGCGGAAGAAGAAGAAGGAGCCCGGATGGCCCGACTCGAGTTCCCGGAAGACTTTCGCTGGGGAGCCGCGACCGCTTCGTACCAGATCGAGGGCGCCTGGCAGGCGGACGGCAAGGGCGAATCGATCTGGGATCGCTTCAGCCATACGCCGGGCCGGATCAAGAACGATTGGAACGGCGACCGCGCCTGTGACTCCTACCATCGCTTCCCCGAGGACGTCGCGCTGCTGAAGGAGATGGGGCTCGACAGCTACCGCTTCTCGATCGCCTGGCCGCGCATCCAACCGAACGGCCGCGGTCCGGCCCACGCGAAAGGGCTCGACTACTACCGGCGTCTCGGCGACGCGCTGCTCGAGGCCGGGATCCGGCCCTTTCCGACGCTCTATCACTGGGACCTGCCACAGCCGCTCGAGGACGCCGGCGGCTGGCCGCACCGTGACACTGCCGACCGCTTCGCCGAGTACGCGGAGCTCGTCGTGCGGGCGCTCGGCGACCGCGTGAAGAGCTGGATGATCTTCAACGAGCCGAACATCTTCACGACGATGGGCTATCTCGCCGGGATCCACGCGCCGGGCCGCCGCGACCCGGAGGCCTTCCTGCGCGCGACCCACGTCGTGAACCTCGCGCAGGGCGAGGCCTTCCGGGCCATGCGCGCCGCGCGGCCCGACCTCACGATCGGCACCGCCTTCAACTTCAGCGCTTGCGAGCCGGCGACCGACGCCCCCGAGGACCTCGAGGCGAGCGAGCGCTGGCATCGCTTCGTGAACGAGTGGTTCCTGCGTCCGGCGCTGCGCGGAGAGTACCCGGCGGCGCATCCGGAGGGCCTGCCGCACGACGGACTGGGCGTGCGCGACGGCGACTTCGAGAAGATGTATGCCCCGCTCGATTTCGTCGGCGTGAATCTCTACACCCGGACGATCGTGAAGGCCGACCCCGTGGACGGCGGACCGCTCGGGATCGGTGCGCTGCCCATCGGACCGACGGGCGGATCCGAGGGGCCGAGGACCGATTTTGGCTGGGAGGTCTGGCCCGATGCGCTGCACGACATCCTGCTGCGAATCACGAAGGACTACGACCGCCCGGTCATCGAGATCACCGAGAACGGCTGCTCCTACGGCGATACGCCCGACGAAGACGGCGTCGTGCGCGACACC